>DOUV01000037.1 GCA_003520455.1 Chloroflexota bacterium
CCGATGCCCGGCCGCCGGCCCCCAGCCGCGGTCTCCCTGGCCGGTCAGGACAGGCAACCGCCGGGCTCCAGACAGTGATTGCCAGATTAAATTGAAAAATTCCAAAAGCGCGCACTACGAACGCGTGCCCCATTCACTATCCCCCCAGGCTTAGCGGCCAGGGCTGCGGGATGGCCAGGAACATGAGTGCCGACCCCATCAGTGCGAGATTCTTCATAAAGTTGACCATCTCGCCCATTTTTGCCATCTGGTCTTGCACGGCCCAGAACTGATGCATCATGAATGTGACTGGCAGGAAAAAGAGCACCAGCGCGATGACGCCAATGACCGGTTGGAAGCCGGTAATGATACTGAGGCCCCCCACCAGCAACAACACACCGGACACAAGCGTCATCAGTTTCGGGGCTGGCACGCCCTTGGAGGTGGCAAAGCCACTCATCTGGTTCAATTGAAAGAAGTGGTTGCTCGCGCTGAGCAGGTAATAGGCCCCCACGATGATCCGCCCGATCAGAAATGTGACTTCCATCTGGTACCCCTCCTTCGATGGTCACTACGGTCGTGAACGAGTGGCTCGCTCACTTAGGCGATAGGTGCGCCTCGAGCGTTCGAGGCAAGAGAACTGCGTCACGGCGAACACGGCATCATAGGCATCCGTGCGTACGGCATTCCTTCAATGAGGCGTGGGAACGGGAAGCGTGTGGGTGTGGTGTCCCTGTGGCTCCATTATATTGAAAACCAACCAGGATCACAAAGTGCCCGTGATAGACTTCTGACTTGCGGGTCGTCCTCTGTTTCGGATCTCATTCATTCGTTAGCGCACGGTGTTCTCAAAGCGCGCCGACCGTTTGATTCGGCCTGCGCCACGCGAGGGGACGCGACGCCAGGATGACGAACGCGCCCTGGCCCTCATCCCCACCCCATCCCCCGCAACGTGTGGAGCCGCGAAGGTGCCAGGACGTCAAGAACCAGCGTTTGGCGCTGTCCTGTGCGATTGCACTCGGGTCCTCCACGCACGACCGCACGCGCCGCTCAAAGCCGCCGGGCCAATCTTCCACGTCCGGCCGCCATCGGCCCGGCGCGCCAAGCGCGCTCCCCCAATTCTCGATTTTACACAGTAATAACTTTTCAAATGAATTCCATTTCAAACAACTAATGGTATGAATAGATTGTCACAGGTGTTCCGGTGACCATTCACTCGTTTTTCATGCGCCCGCCCTATACTCCCAGGCACTGGCGGGAACGTCTGCCGTTTGCCGGGCGCCCGTTGCCCATCGCCCCTCGGCGAGCACTTACCTGACGGGAGAGCGCAGGAATGAAGATCGCATTGATCGGGCCGAAGTGGAATAAAATGGTGAACAGCTATCCGGCGCTTGGTCTGGGCTACCTGGCCGCCATGGTCGAACGGCGCGGGCACGAGTGTGCCATCTTCGACATGGGGCTCAGGTCTCACACTTCGGTCGAAGATGAGATGGAGAAGGTCATTGCGTGGGGGCCCGATGTGGTGGCCGAGACTTCGATGACCACCTCCTGGCACTCCATCGAGGTGGCGAACCGGATCATCAAGGATCGCCTCGGGGTGCCGATCATTGCCGGTGGTCCCCACGCGACGACACTTCCCGTTGTGACCGCGCAGGACCCGACCGTCGACTTTGTAGTCTATGGCGAGGGTGAGGAGACCTTTGCCGAGTTGATCGACTCTCTCGACGAGGGTCGCACCGATTTCGAGAAGGTGGCCGGGCTGTATTTTCAGAAGGACGGGCAGGGCGAGGTCATTCAGACCGCGCCGCGCATGTTGATCGACGATCTCGACCAGGTCCCGTTCCCGGCCCGCCACCTGTTTGAACTCGATCAATACCCCCTCTACAACCCTAACGGCGAGCGCATGTTGACCGTGCTCAGCAGCCGGGGCTGTCCCTACGCCTGCTCCTTCTGTTTCAAGGGCATCGTGGGTCGCACCTATCGCCAGCGCACACCGCAGAACATTGCGGCTGAGGTGGTCCAGATCATCGAAAAATACCAGGTTTACAACATCTACTTCATCGACGATCTCTTCACCATCGATGTGCGCCGGCTCGAGCAGATCATGGACTACTTCATCGAGCATGAGCTTCCCGTGAAGTGGCAGTGTCTGGCGCGCGTCGATCGGGTGACGGAGCCCCTGTTGCGAAAGATGTACCGCGCCGGCTGCCGCGAGATTCACTTCGGTATCGAGAGTGGCAACGAGAAGATTCTCAAGCAGACGGCCAAGCACATCAACCTCAGCCAGGTCCGCGATGCTGTCCAATGGACCGAGGATGCAGGGATCCGGGCCAAGGGCTACTTCATTCTTGGTCTGCCAGGTGACACCGAAGAGACGATGGAGGAGACGATCGAGTTCGCGGCCTCTCTCGCCCTCAGTGAGGCCATGTTCTCGATTGCGACCCCCATGCCAGGCACCAAACTCTGGGATGAGCTCGTCAAGAAGCGGCCGGAAACCCAGTACAGCACTGATTGGGCGAAGAGCTACTACTACAACTCCTACACCAGCAGCATCGCACCGTTCATGAACGTCTCCGAGGTCAGCGATGAGACCCTCGCCAACATGGCGATCAAGGCCCGCGAGCGCTTTCTCGAGGAGAAGCGCCGCCGCCGCTACCTGGCGTACTTCGGCCGGGAGTGGGGCGATACGCTTTACCGCATCAGCCAGAATGAGGCTATGCGCACGGTGGGGCGTGCGGCTATCAAAGTGGGAGTCTTCGGCGGGTTTGCCCATCTGAAGCGGCAGGGGAACAAGGGATTGTGGGAGAATAGCGATATCACGCAGTGAAGGATGAACCGTGCAGCCCCGCGAGGGTGTGATCCGAGACTTGATTGTTGTCCGATGCCCCGGGGTGAGCAATCTGTCGCGCGGAGGCGCGGGCAGCGCCTGCGCTTATCCGGCACCCGCCAATCGACTACAGGCAACGGACAATAGTTGGTATCAGGAGCCTCAGTTTCAATGACTATTTCCGAGTCGCTCGCACAGAAGGTCGGCACCAAGGTTGCCAACCGCGTCCGGCGTTACAAGCGCAATGCCGATATGTTGGGCAAGTGGATCGGCTACGAGCTTGGGCAGACGGCGCCCCGGATGTACCCGCAGCGCATGTACATCGAGAGCACCAATGTGTGCAACCTCCGCTGTGTGATGTGCCCGACGGGCCGCCGCGAGGTTGAGCGCAAGAAGGGGTACATGGATATCAACCTCTTCAAGCGCATCGTGGACGAGATGGCCCCCCATGTCCAGGCAACCACGCTGCACATCTGGGGGGAGCCGCTCCTCCACCCCAAGATTTTCGAGATGATTGCCTACTGCCGCGAGAAGGGCTTACGCTCGGAGATGAGCACGAACGCGACACTCTTGAGCGAGGACAAGGCGCGCAAAATCCTGGAGGCCGGGCTCGACGTTATCTACCTCTGCATGGATGGCGCGACGAAGGAGACCTACGAGTCGATTCGCCGGCGGGCGAACTTTGAGGAGACCCAGACGAACATTCGGCGTTTTATGGAACTTCGGCGCGCGATGGGCCTCTCCCGCCCCCAGATCAACCTGCAAATCATCCAGATGGAGAAGACCAGGGACGAGATCGACGCGTTTCTCCAGCAATGGACGATTCCCGGGGTGGACCGGCTCAACGTGAAGCCGTTTGATTCCTGGGCGAGCCAGATTGATGAGATCGAGAGTTTGCGGCCAAAGGACGAAGAGAGTTTTCACATTCCGGGCCATCGCTACGCCTGCCCAAACTTGTGGTATCACGTCCACATCTACTGGAATGGCGACCTGGCCATGTGCGACCGGGATTTCAACCTGGACACCCCGCTTGGGAACGTGGTCGAGGCCGGTGGTGTGATGAGGGCCTGGCGTGGCCGGCTCTTCCAGGAACTGCGCCGCCGCCATATCAGTGGCGACTTCTCTGCCAGCCCCTGCAATCAGTGTAGTGAGTGGGCCTGGTGGAAGCCAACCCCGTTCGGCGGCGGCCAGGGGAACCGGCCCGACAACACGGCGGCCCTCAACAATCCGGCCGCCGCGCCCGAGTCCGGCGCGCTTGTCGGTCTGGGCGATATCCCGGTATTGAGCTGAGGCAACCGATGACCGACAGCCGAGGCGACGATGGTGTAACCGGTCGTTTCGTCTGTTCCCCCCGATCCCTGGAGAAGCGGAGCGAGACCGATGCGAGTGACCTTTGTTTATCCCGATGTTGAGGGCGTGCAACACTATGGCACCAAGAAATTCTACCATGGGATCGGCTACCTCTCGGCCATCCTCAAAAAGGCGGGTCACCAGACGAGCCTGATCTACCTCCAGGCCCCGCCGGCCAGGTCCGCCTTCCTGCAGGAGTTGGCCGCGACCAATGCTGACGTCGTCGCCTTCTCGTCCACGACCCACCAGCACCCGTACGTGGAGCAGTGCGCTCGCTGGATCAAGGACAGTGCGCCTGAGCTGAAGATCGTCAGTGGTGGCACGCATCCCACCCTGGCGATCATGCAGGCAACCCAGAATCCCGATCTGGATGTCGTCTGCCAGGGCGAGGCTGAGTCGAGCTTTCTCGAGCTCATCAACCGTTGGGAGAAAGGGCAGGACGTGAGCGACGTGCCCAACATGCACATCCGCGCCGGGGACAGGGTTATCCACAACCCGATGGCGCCGATGGTCGAAGACCTCGACATCTTCCCCTTTGCCGACCGGGAACTGTTCGACTACGAGGAGATTCTGCGCCGCAACTACGGGTGGGTTGACATGATGGCGGGGCGTGGCTGTCCCTACCAGTGTGCCTACTGCGCGGTGCCCGCGCTGCAGGATACCTACAAGGGCGTCGGCAAGTACGTTCGCTATCGCTCCGTTCAGAACGTGTTGGACGAAATTGACTCCCTGGTCAACACCTACAACGTCCGCATCCTGAACTTCCAGGATGATGTGTTCACCCTCAAGCATGCCTGGACACGCGAATTTGCCCGGGAGTACGGCAAGCGCTTCAAGCACATCCCGTACTGGATCAACACCCGGGTCGAGCGGGTCAACTATGAGGATATCGTGGTCGAGCTCGCTCAGAGTGGCTGCCGCGGGATCCGCGTAGGGCTGGAGAGCGGCGACGAGGGTTTGCGCCGGGACGTGCTCAAGCGCAAGATGACCAACGAGTTTATCAAGGAGACCTTCGATCTCTTCAAGAAGCACGGGATGGAGACGTACACCTGTAACATGTTGGGTCTGCCAGGTGAGACGCCCGAGCAGATTGAGGAGACCATCGAGTTCAACCGCCAGCTCGAGCCGACCCAATTCCAGTTTTCGGTCTTCTTCCCCTACCCGATGACCGAGCTCCACGATATCAGCGTCGGGCGGGGGCTCTACGATGGTGAGACCGTCGCGACATACTTCGGCAAACAATCTACCTTGCAGCAGCCCCAACTCTCTCAGGAACAGGTGGATTACTACTACGATAAGTTTGTCGAGTTGAAGCACGAGCTGGCCCTGAAACGCAAGAGCCCGACCCGCCATAAAATCTACACCTGGCTGCGCAAGAACGTCTATCACGACGACACGCCCCGCCTCCGGCGCCACCTCAACAGGCTGGGCGCCGTTCGCAGGAGTGCCAGGCGGCTGGTGCTTGGGACGGTGAGGCGCAAGCCGGTCGTTCAGGAAGAAGTGCTCTTCCCAACCGGTGGGTGACGCTAGCGTTGCCCATCTTTCCGTGGGGCCTGTTCTCCTTCTCCAACTCTGGGCAGGCCGGGGCGGCTGACAGGACGCCCTCTCTCGTCCCACCTGCTGTGACCGGACGGTGGGTGGGGCGAGGCGGCCTGCCCGAGTCGGGAGAGGGTTGGTGTGAGTGCAGTTTTCGAGTCGCGCGTTGTAGAGTGCCGCCTGGCCGTCTCTGGGGCGCGCTGAGTGTTGGTACTGTGGACCCGAGGAGGGAACGGACTTGTGAGCGCCTGGAACTATCTGAAGTATGGCAAGCGCGTCTTCTGGAAGGCGGGGGCGTCCCCGCTCTACTTCGTCCTCTTCGTGACGAAGAACTGCAACGCCCGGTGCGGCCACTGCCTCCTGGGCAGTCACATTCGCCACACCGGTGAGCTCACCTTTGACGAGCTGGCGAAGGTCAGCGCGAGCATGGACGACATGCTCTTCTTTACGCCCACGGGCGGCGAGCCCTGGCTGCGTGCGGATCTGCCCGAGATTGTGAAGGTTTTTCATAAGAATAACCACGTTCTCAACTGCGGGATCCCCTCCAACGGCAGCCTCACCGCCCGCGAGGTCGAGGGGGCCCGCGAGATTCTGGACAGCTGTCCCGACCTGGACCTCCACATCGACATCTCGATTGATGGCATCGAGGATCAGCACGACAAGTTCCGCGGCTACCCCGGTCTGTTCGATCGTGCGGTGACGACCTACAAAGCGCTGCGCGAGCTGGAGCGCCACTACCATAACTTCAGCGTCAACATCCAGATCGCCGTCAGCGGCTACAACGACGAGATGCTCCTCGACATCTACAACTACCTCCAGCAGAAAGTTGGCGTCAGCACAGTGTTCACGCTGCTCATCCGCGGCGCCCCCAAGGACCCCGGTGCGACCTGGAGTGCCCCGATTGACCCGGCCGCGGCGAACTTCAAGATCGAGAACTACGAGAACTTCCATATGGTTCTCGAGCGCGACAACTTGAATCGCAAGCTCCCGGGCTACTCGAAGATGCCGTTCAGTGACTTTATCAATGCCAAGCGGATCATCCGTCCCAAACTCATCGCCAAGATGGTGAAGGAGCGCAAGGCGCTGATGCCCTGCTACGCCGGAAGTCTTGGTGGCGCGATGTTCTCGAATGGGGACGTGCTGGCCTGCGAACTGCTGGAAGATCGAGTGTTGGGGAATGTCCGCGATCATGATTACGACTTTAAGAAGATCTGGTTCAGCCAGAAGGGCGATGAGGCCCGCAAGTGGATCAAAGACACGCAGTGCTTCTGCACCTACGAGTGCTTTCTGACTATCAACATTCTCTTCAATCCGATGATGTACCCGCTAATCATGCGTGAGTGGGCCGGCCTGAAGTGGGCGAAGTTCAAGCACGGGCTTCAGACCCGGAAGTTGGCTCCTGAGGTCGAAACCGCGCGCGCGCACTGAGAGGATCGCTCTCCAGCCGGCGAGCCCGCTTCGAGTGAAGCGGGCTCGTTTGCTTTGGGCGGTTCGTGCGCTCTGCCGCCGGCCCGCCCCCGCCCAGCACACCGCATTCAATTCGAGCGATGAACAAAAAGGCCCATTGCCGAGTCGCGATGGGCCTTTTATCCTGTTGAGAGGGAGTTGCGGCAAGAACCTTGCCCGGCCAGCCGGTTGCCTCCCGAGAGGGTTGACCCTTGCGGGAGGGCGCACCGAGTGAAAGTGGCAGCGCCTGGCCGGACTCTGGAGCGCCGGTCAAGAAATCCCGG
>DOUV01000722.1 GCA_003520455.1 Chloroflexota bacterium
CCCGGTGGGCCGTCTCCCGCCAAAGCAGCCTACCCCCGCCCTTCTCGGCCCGTCTGAACGCCGACACCCCCCACCGCGGCGACACCCCGCTGGGCCGCCTCCCCCGGCGGGCCGTCTCCCCCCACCGCGGCGTCTCTACGCGTGACGGCACGGTAGGGCCGCCAGAGGTTCCCGTCGCTCAGTTAGTCCCAGCGCGCATTGCGCAGGTTCTCTTAGCCAAAGCGACCGGTGATGTAATCTTCAGTTCGCCGGTCTTTGGGGCTGGTGAAGAGGAGGTGGCCCGGCCCGCTTTCGACCAGCTCACCCATCAACAGGAAGGCGGCTTGATCGGCCAGGCGGGCGGTCTGCTGGATGCTGTGGGGGGCGATGACGACCGTCAGGTTTTGCTTCAGTTCCTGGAGTGCTTGCTCGACCTTTAAGGTCGAGATCGGATCGAGGGCGCTGGTCGGTTCGTCCAGCAGGATCACTTCCGGCCGAAGTGCCAGCGTGCGGGCCAAACAGAGACGCTGGGCCTGCCCCCCGGAGAGCGAGGCCGCCGGGTCGTCGAGGCGATCCTGCACTTCATCCCAAAGTGCGGCCTGCCGCAGCGAGACTTCGACCAGTTCCTCCTGAACGCGCCAGTCCTTGATCCCCGCCAGCGTGAGCCCATAGGTGATATTCTCGCGAACGCTCATCGGCAGCGGAAGCGGGGTGGAGAAAACGATCCCTACCCGCCGTCGCAGCGCGATCACGTCTGTGCCGGGGGCATAGATGTTGTGCCCGTCGAGCACAACCTCTCCCTCCAGACGACCCTCCTCGGCGAGATCCACCAGGCGATTGAGGATGCGGAGCAGGGTACTCTTTCCGCTCCCCGCCGGTCCAAAGACAGTAAAAATCTGATTGGCCGGGATGGTCAGGTTGATGTCGCGTAGGGCGACGTGGTCGCTGTAAGAGAAGGTCAGATCGCGCAACTCGTACTTGGGTGTCATCGGGGGCTACCACTGCCGGCGGCGCCGGTAGTAGCGCCGGATCAAGGTGGCGACGATGTTCATCGAGAGGACGAAGGTCAGCAGAACGAGAGCCGTCCCGTATTGGATTTGGACCGGCATGCCCGGCACCTGGGTGGAGATCACGAAGAGGTGGTAGGGCAGCGCCATCGTCGGATCGAAGGGTGAGTGGGGCAGGCGGGGGAGGAAGAAGGCGGCGACCGTGAACAGGATCGGAGCAGTCTCGCCCGCCGCCCGGTTGAGGCCCAGGATGACGCCAGTGATGATCCCCGGCATTGCCTGGGGCAACACAATCCGCCGGATCCCCTGCCACTTGGTGCCACCGAGCGAGACACTGACCACCCGGTAGGCCTGTGGTACGCTGAGAAGCGCCTCCTCCGCGGTGCTGATGATGACCGGAAGGGTCAGAATGCCGAGTGTCAGCGAGCCGGCCAGGATGCTGGTTCCAAAATTCAGGAAGAGCACAAACAAGCCCAGGCCGAAGAGACCGTACACTACGCTCGGCACCCCGGCCAGGTTGATAATCGCCAGGCGCACGGCCCGAGTCACCATGTTGTCGGTCGCGTATTCGGCGAGGTAAATCGCCGCGCCCAGGCCGATGGGAATCGCGAAGATAGCGGTCCCCAGCGTCAGCAACACCGTTCCGACGATCGCCGGCCAGATTCCGCCGGCCTTCATTCCCTCAGATGGATACCCGAAGATGAACGTCGGCGAGATCGCTCCGATCCCCTTGACGACGATGTAGGCGATGAGGGCGACCAGTGGGATCAGCACAAGCACCGTCGCCGCAGTAATCAAGCCGTACGCCAACTGCTGGGTCGCCCGCGCGGAGAGGCGGCTCATGCGGCCCTCCGCGCGCAGGAGCAGAGCGGCGCCAAGAGTGGCCGGTCCAACACCTTCATGAGAGCAACCGCCCCTTCGTTCGTCGCTCCTGCCGCAGCACGGCCAGGGCGGCCACGAGATTGACGATGAACGTCAGCAGGAAGAGGATCAGCCCGATCGCGAAGAGGACGTGATAATGGATGCTGCCACTCGCCACCTCGCCCATCTCAGCTGCAATCGTGGCGGTCATAGTGCGAACCGGGCGGAAGAAAGCGTTCAGGCTGAGCGGGATTCGCGCCGCATTGCCAGTCACCATCATCACTGCCATTGTCTCGCCGATGGCGCGGCCGACGCCGAGCATGATCGCGGTCAGAATTCCACTGCGCGCGGCGGGGAGCACGACCTGCCAGATGGTTTGCCAATCGGTGGCACCGATGGCCCGTGAGGCCTCACGGTAAGTCATCGGAACAACGTCGATGGCATCTTCAGCCACGGTGATAATCGTCGGGAGCGCCATGTAGGCCAATAGGAAACTACCGGTCAAGGCGGTGAGGCCGGTGGGCGCGTTGAAGGCTGTCCGCACCCAGGGCGAGAAGGCCAGAATTCCGATGAAACCGAGGACCACACTGGGAATACCGGCGATGACCTCGATCATCGGCTTGAGAACTTCACGGACAGAACGTGGCGCGATTTCTCCCAGGTAGATCGCGACCGCGACTCCGAGCGGCAGCGCCAGGGCGATGGCGCCGACAGTGACCAGGATCGAGCCCAGAACGAGCGGGACGATGCCAAAGCGGTCGAAGGTGGGGTACCAGGCGGTGGAGGCCAGGTTGCCGAGGCTGACTTGGGAGAAGGTGGGCAGTCCCTCGACAAGCAGGAAGAGGAAGATGAGCGTAACGAAACCGATACCCGAGAGGCCGAGGACCTTGATACCGGCCTCAACCACAAATTCGCCCCACGAGACCGTGCGGCGGGCCTTCTCTCTTTGAATTGTCTCTACGGCAGCCACGGGCAGCTCCCCGGCGCGGTGAAAGCCGAACGATGAACGATGAAGATGGCGTCTCTCTCTTTCTGTAAAAGTGGCGCGTACGCGCCACTTTTACAGAAAGATGAACCCATCATCACGATGAGGGGTCTTATGAGCGACAGGGGATTCACCACTCCGCGCTCCTCACCTCATTGCAGCGGCACAAAACCCAGTTCCTTAACCAGCTGTTGCCCCTCTGGTCCGAGAATCCAGTCCAGATAGGCTCGAATCTGCCCCTCAGGCTCACCGGCCGTGTACATGTAGAGCGGACGCGCGATCGGGTAGGTGCCGGCATTGACGGTCGCAATGCTCGGCGGAACGCCTGGCTGACCGGGACCCGGGCTGACGGCCACCACCTTCTGATTGGCGGTCACGTACCCCAGGCCATCGTAGCCAATGGCGTTCGGATTCCGGCTCACCTCGAGTGAGATGACCTCAGACGAGGGGAGGAGCAAGGTGTCGGGCGCGAAAAAGAGCGGGGCTTTCGCATCCCCCAGGCGAACGACGGTCTCCAAGAAGTAGACGTGGGTTCCCGAGTTCGATTCGCGGCTGGTCAAGACAATCGGCCGGTTCTCGCCGCCGACCTCTTTCCAGTTGGTGATCTTGCCCGTGTACATGTCGGAGAGTTGCTGGACAGTCAGCACGTCGACCGGATTCGAGGGGTTGACCACGACCGCGATGGCATCGCGAGCGACCACGTGTTCGACAGGGGGAATCCCGTTGGCTTTTGCCTCAGCGATCTCTTCCGGTTTCATCTCCCGGCTGGCATTCGCGATGTCAACCGTCCCGTTGATCATCGCCGCGATTCCAGTGCCCGAGCCGCCCCCCGTGACCGAGATCCGCGCCTCGGGGTGCTCCTGCATGTAGCGCTCGGCCCACGCCAACGCCAGGTTTACCAGCGTATCAGAGCCCTTGTTCTCGATGGTCTCCTGCGAGGTCGAAGTGGTAGCATCAGCGCGGCGAGCGCAGCCGACCACCAACAGAAGCATGCCAAAGAGCAGAAGGGATCGCGCAAATGAGAGGTGACTTCGCATGGTAGCGCGATTATACCTGCTGCCTGGTGGCTGTCAATGCGTGGTCAGGGCGCGTCAAAAGTCATCGAGGCGCCCGCCAAGCGCAAAACGAGCGCAAGCCGCGTTGGCGCTGAATTCGCGCCGCCTGGGGAGATTGACACCAGCGCCACGCCCATAGCCCTCCCCCAGCCGACAGAGCGGCTTTTCCCTGACGCGTCGCCCGCAGCCGCGCCCG
>DOUV01000963.1 GCA_003520455.1 Chloroflexota bacterium
GACCGGCGCACTCGCAGTCATTTCGGACGATATGTTTCAGCCGCAGCCACAGCCCCCGGCTCCGCACCCGCAGCCGCTGGCCGGGCCGGCCAGGGCCCCGCTACCCGTGGCGCGGGTTGGCGCCGCAATCAGCGAGAGCTTCCGAGTGGTGTTTTCGCTGCCGCAGGCCAGACAGCGGATAGGCTCGTCGGCCTGGCCAATCTTGCGGAGGGTATCGAAGGTCTGGAGGCAATCGAGGCAGACATATTCGTAAAGTGGCATCGGTCGTGTTCCTTCAGCGTTATGATGGGCAGATTCTATGAGCGCTCCCGCCCAGCGTCAAGTCGGGCAGGAACCCTTTCAGGCCCGCGGCGGGGAGTGCGTTCCGACGACCAGATGAGCGCTCGCGACGCAAGGGCGCTGAGGAGGCGTGAAAGTGCGAGTCTACACCGACCGGGCGCTGGACGTCGCTCGAGGCAACGGCGCCAGCTACGCCGACATTCGGATCACGCGGCGCGTCACCCAGTCGCTCCAGGTGCGCAACGGAGTCATCGAAGCGGTGCAGGAGCAGACCGACGAGGGTTTCGGTGTCCGAGTGCTGGTGAACGGTGCCTGGGGCTTCGCGTCGAGCTACCTGATCGAGATCGATGAGATTGACCGGGTGGTCATCGATCAGGTCTTTCGCATCGCCGAGGCCAGCGCGTTGCTCCAGCGCCGGCCAGTGCGGTTGGGCCCGCGGGTGACCAGCAGCGGGCGCTACGTGACGCCGCACCAGATTGATCCCTTCAGCGTACCGCTCGAAGACAAGCTCGCCGTGTTGGTCGCTGCGGACGAGGCAATGCGCCGGATTCCGGGGATCACGATCACCAGTGGCAATATGATTTTCATTCGCGAGGACAAGACCTTCGCAAACAGCGAGGGCGCCTATGTCGAGCAGACGATCTTCGAGAGTGGGGCCGGCATCGAGGCCACGGCCGTAGCGGAGGGGGAGGTCCAACGCCGCAGCTACCCCAATACCTTCGCCCGCCACCAGGTGACCGGTGGGTATGAGGCCGTCCAGGGGTGGGACCTGGTGGGGCATGCCGAACAGGTTGCCGAGGAGGCGGTCGAATTGCTCTCGGCCGAGGTGGCGCCGGAGGGCATGTTCGACATCATCCTTGGACCTACCCAGCTCGCGCTCCAGATTCACGAGAGTTGCGGCCACCCCATCGAGCTCGACCGTGTCTTCGGCACCGAGGCCGCCTATGCCGGCACGAGCTTCCTGACGCCCGATAAGTATCGTGACTTCCGCTACGGCTCCGAGCTCGTCAACATCGTGGCAGATGCGACGGTACCGCGAGGCCTGGGGACCTTCGGCTGGGATGACGAGGGGGTCCCGGCCCAGCGGACCGACATCATCAAGGATGGTCTCTTCGTGGGCTACCTGACCTCGCGCGAGACGGCGCAGCAGCTCTACGAGATCAACCCGGCGGCGCCGGCGACCTCCAACGGCACCATGCGGGCCGACGGGTGGAATCGGATCCCGCTGATTCGGATGACCAATATCAACCTGTTGCCGGGTGAGTGGGAGTTCGACGATCTGGTCGCCGACACGGACCGTGGGCTCTACCTGGAGATGAACCGCTCCTGGAGCATCGACGACAAGCGCTTGAACTTTCAATTCGGCACCGAGGTCGCGCGCGAGATTACGGGCGGCAAATTCGGCAGGCTCTACAGGAATGCGATCTACACCGGGATCACCCCTGAGTTCTGGCGACGGTGCGACGCGATCTGCAACGAGCGCTACTGGGATGTCTGGGGCACGCCCAACTGCGGCAAGGGCCAGCCACCCCAGTTCGCCCACGTCGGGCATGGCGCCTCGCCGGCCCGTTTCCGGGGAATTCGGGTCTTTGGTGTCAGGTAACACGTCTTGAGACGTTTGAGGATGGGGCCGGGGAACTGAGGGAATTCATCTCCTCGGGTGTCGTGGACGGCGATGCTCCACGTCCAGATCCCTCGGTTCCCTTTCTGGAGGGAACAACGATGCAAGGAATCGACCTCCTGCGCGAACTGGCTGAGCGCGTGCTGATGCGATCGCCTGCGGACGAGACCGAGGTGCTCTATCTGGGAGAGGATTCGTCCCTGACGCGCTTCGCCAACAATGAGATCCACCAAAACGTTGCCGAGACGAATCTCAGCCTGCAGGTGCGCGTGGTGGTGAGCGACAGTGTGGGTGTGGCCTCGACCAATTCGTTGCGCGACAAGGCCCTCGACGAAGTGGTTGACACGGCCATCAAGCTGGCCCAGGTGCAACCACCTCACCCGGAGTGGCCCGGGCTTCCCCGGCCCAGTGGGGTGCCGGTCCCGGTGGATGGCTTCGTCCACGCCACGGGGAGCGCTTCACCCAACGAGCGCGCGTCGATGATCGAGCGGGTCTGCCGGCCGGCAATCCGTACAGGACTGGTCGCCAGTGGTGCCCTCCAGACGGCGTCCCAAGAGCTGATGGTCGCCAACTCGCACGACATCTTTGTCTACTACCCCTCCACGTTCGCCGACTTTGTGACGGTGGTGATGGGCGATAGCGGCAGCGGCTACAGCCACCAGTCGAGCGCCGACGTAACGAACATCGACGTCGAAGCGCTCGGCCAGGCCGCCATCGAGAAGGCCCAGCGCAGCCGCGAGCCGATCGATCTCGAGCCGGGGCGCTATGACGTAGTGCTCGAGGAGTACGCGGTTGAGGATATGGTGCGGTTCATCAGCAGCCTGGGGCTCGGCGGACAGGCTTACCTGGAGGGGCGCAGTTTCGCCAGCCATCGGTTGGAGGAGAGAGTCACCGGCGAGCAGATCACGTTGATCGACAATGGCCTCGACCCTGATAGGCTGCCTCTCCCGGTTGATTTCGAGGGGGTGCCCCGCCAGCGGGTGATGTTGATCGAGAATGGTGTGGTCAGGAACGTCGTGTGGGACCATTACTGGGCCAACAAGTCCAAGAGCTTCCACAACACCGGCCACGCTCTGCCCGCACCCAATACGTACGGGCCGATCCCAATCCACCTGCAGATGGCACCGGGCGAGACGCCCAAAAACGAATTGGTCAAGCAGATCGAGCACGGCCTGTGGGTGACGCGCTTCAACTATACGCGCACGGTTCACCCGATGAAAGTCATCGTCACCGGCCTGACGCGCGACGGGACCTTCCTGATCGAGAACGGTGAGATCGTCGCGCCGGTGAAGAATCTGCGCTTCACGGAAAGCTACCTCGAGGCCTTCGGCCGCGTCATCGCCGTGAGCCAGGAGCGGCGCTTGCTGAAGGGGTGGTACGGTGCCTCGCTGGTGCCGGCCGTGGCCCTCAAGGATTTCACCTTCACGGGCAAGACGGAATTCTGACGCAGGAGATCTCCAGTTATCGGGCCAACCGCCAATCCCAACGCGCCGCGACGCGCTGCAGGTCGAGAAGGTACTTGGTGTCGCCCCCCTTCACATTCGGCGGATAGAGTGATCACCGAGTACTCCTCCTACGCTCCACCTTGTTCACGGTCATCTACGGGCCATTCGGCGAAAAGTCCGAGAAGAGAAAGTGGGCACCTCAACGTGGGGTGGCCACTACTCAGAAACAGGGCGGCGGTCACACACCGTGAAGCACATCACCGAGAATAGTACGAAATTCATCGTCGGTGATTGCCCGACGATGCGCGATTGAAAACTCTTTCACGCGGGTCAGCACCTGTTCAATTTGTGGCTCGGTGGCCTCTAAACCGAGGCGCTCCATCGTATGTATAATCGAGAAGCGCCCACTCTTCTTGCCGAGGATGACGGCGCGTTCCAGACCGACCAACGCCGGTTCGTAGGGCTCGACAGAGGGAGGCGAGGTCAGCAACTGCTGCACAACGCCGCCTGACTCACGGGTGAAAATCCGGCGGCCGACCACCGGTTTGCTGAGTGAGAGTCTCAAGCCGCTTAATTCTTCCACCAGTTGGGCCGTTTCCGCCAGTCTCTCGGTACGAACCCCGGTGTCGGCTCCATAGAGGAATTCTAGGGTGGCTACTACCTCGGCCAGGTCCACGTTCCCAGCGCGTTCCCCTAGACAGTTGATGCTGACGTGAACACAGTGGGCCCCGGCCTTTAAAGCGGCGATGCTATTGGCCAGTGCCAGGCCAAAGTCGTTGTGGCAGTGAACGGCTAGAGGGACACCAACCCAGTTGCGAATTTGGTCAGTGAGGTAGCCGATGGCCTCTGGCGTGGTGACGCCGATGGTATCAACGACGACAATCTCGTCTGCTCCGCCCTTCTCGACCGCTTCTGTGATGATCTGCTCGGCAAAATTAAGATCGGCGCGGGTGAGGTCTACCGGCATGAAGGCAACTTTCAAGCCCAAATCCTGGGCGCGTGCCAGGGCCTCGCGCATCCGCCTAATCACGCGCTCACGCGTCAGGCCGTAGGCCGCCATCTTCAAGTCGCTGACCGAAATCTCCAGGATCACCTGTCGAACGGCACAGCTAGCGTTCACTTCGACATCACTCGGCAGGCAGCGGCCAAAGCCCCATACCTCAGCACGCAAGCCAGCGTTGGCAACCGCGGCCACACCCTCGCGATCATCGAGCGAGGTGACGGGAAAACCGGCCTCGATCCGCTGCACGCCGAGAGCGTCCAGAGCCCGCGCAATCTGCAAACGAGTATCGATCTCGAACACCACGCCTGGCGTCTGTTCACCGTCACGCAGCGTCACGTCGTGCAGGATCACCCGTGGGGGTACCTGGCTTACCTGCCGTACCTCAGGGATGCTGTTGAGCGGGCTCAACTGTACTCCTTCTCTCCGCGCTTCTAACATGTTGCTCCCTTCTTCGGTAGAATCACATCGTCTGGCCCACGCAGTCTTTCAACCCCGTCCAGGCCGCTTTCGCCAAACCGCTTCAGCTAGATGCCAGCCGTTTTCTCGCACAACCTCATCTCTTTGGCGATGACTCGTACCCACTTTCCTTCGCTAGTGTGCTGAATGATCTGTACACGTTTCTTCAATCGTGGATTGGGTATACTGAGCGCAAGGTCGGCTGGACGTGAACAACTTGGGCACTCTGTTGGACCGTTCACCGCCGGCACCCTTTATGCGCAGCATGAATGGTCCGACCATCAATACAGTCTGGCCCTTGCTCATAAAGGGGCTGATTCTCCATAGGATGCGTTTGCGTTGGCATGTGGCATCCGCCAACCGACCAGGATGGTCAACAGGATGACGGAAGACCCCATCAACGTAACGGTGAGGGGAGCGCCCACAAAATGCGTGCTTACCCCGGCTAGAAACGCGCCTGCCGGCGCAAGGCCGCGATCCAGCATGTAGATGCTCATCACCCGGCCACGCAGTTGATCTGGTACAATGATCTGCAGCATAATTATATTGGTAACCAGGACAAGCATCCTGGCACCCCCCAGCACAACCAAGATGAGCAGTGCGAGGGGCAAGGAGGTAGTTCTGGAGAACAAGATAAGGGTCCCTCCCAGTACAGCCAAGCTGGCCAGCATGGGCAGCGCGCTGCGGTGGAAGGTGGCGCCGAAGGAGGCTGACCAGGCTGTAACTGCGATCGCACCCAAGCCGGGTGCAGCCAAGAGGAGGCCGAGACCCTCAGGTCCTACCCGCAGTACGTCCTTTTGGAAGACGGGCATTAGGGTTTGATACGGCTGTGCGAAGACGTGTACGATAAAGGACGTTGCCAATAATGCCAGTACCGCCGGGCTGGCCCAAACATAGGCCAGTGCTTCCTTGAGATCGGCCACTGGTGACGACTTATGCGCGCGAGCTGGGAGGGGAGGAACGTACATCAAGGAGATCAGGAC
>DOUV01000761.1 GCA_003520455.1 Chloroflexota bacterium
GACCGGCAGCCTGGCGGCAACCGCGAGTGCCCCGGCGGCGGCGCCCGCCCAGCTCTTGATCGACGATGGCACCGATACTGACAACGATGGCCTGACCGATTTTGCGGAAGAGCGCGTCGGCACAGACCCCACGTATTTTGACTCCGACGAAGACGGGATCACCGACACCCTGGAGGTGCAGGGCTTCCAACTGGGCGGACGGAGCTGGTACGCCAACGCCCTGGATGCGGACAGCAACCGCGACGGCATCGCCGATACGTTGGAGTGGGACCCCAACGGAGACGGCCAGCCGGAGGACACCGACGGCGACACTATTCCCGATCTCTTCGACGACGATAACGACAACGACGGCGTGCCCGATCATAAAGACCTGACGCCCTTCTCCCAGATCAGCAGCCTGACCGATCAGGCGTCCACATTTTCGGAAGACAATCCCTTCAAATTGTCCATCGCCAATCTGGAAGCCGGCAAGCCCACCTTCGTGGACTTCCAGGTGCGCCCACAGAACCAGGACCATCTCTGGTTCGCGTTCAATGTGCTGGATTGGCCCCAAGATAGCCTGGGCCAGGCGCAGGACGTCGATCAAAAGACGTACACCGACCTCGCGGCCATCCAGGGACGCAGTGCCGCGGCCAACGAGTCATCCGGCGATATGAAGCTGGTGCCGATGCTGGAGGTGCGTATTGCCGGCACGCCGACCAATCTGCCACCGCAGGAGGTCCTCACGCCCTACAACATCTCCGTCCGCGACCTCGATGCTGGTGGGAGCCAGAAAGTTGCCTATGTGCCGTTGAGCCTCGTGATCGACGAGCAGACCGGGCAGCGCGTGGCCTTTACCGCGCGCATGCGCTACCAGCCCACGGGGAGCTGGCCCAGCCCGCACGAGGTGCGCCTGGCCTGGGTCGTGCAGATGCTCCAGGACCTCCCCTGCGATCCCAAGGATCCTGACGCCGTGGCGCAGGGCTGCCAGGCGGATAGCTACATCCACAACGTGCCGCAGGTGGTGCAGAGCTACTACGACGAGTGGACGCTGACCGGCCTGAACGTGCGCGAGGACCATGGCGCCGCGATGGCGATCGTCTACGAAGACCCGGCGGTTGACCAGGACCCAAAAGACGACGCCGCGCTCTGGGCGCTGTCGCACGGGCTGGAAAACACCTTCACGAGCGCGCGCGACCAGGACAACAATGGGCAGCGCGATGTGGACCTGGCCGAGATCGTCCGCCGCTTCGACCATCTCGGCAACAGCGGCGTTACCGAGCAGGAGCGCTGGGCGATCCCCAACATCCTGCGGGTCGAGCGGCAGGACTACGCCACCTTTGACCAGGCGGCCATCTCGACCGCCATGACGGAGACCAAGCGCATCCTGAGCAACACGTTCGACGCGCCCTGGGCGGGCGACAATACGATCAAGCCGTTGCTCCTGTATGCCAGCCAGCAGCGTTTCCGTGCCCTTAGCCTGGATGGGCTCTTCGCGCGCGGCCCACTGCTCATCGGGAGCGGCGGGGTCCTCGTCATGGACATGCAGCCACAGGGCCAGCCAGGGACGACGCTCGACGTGATGACCGGGCTCAAGTGGACGGCCTATTGCGCGCCGGCCGCACCCACAGCCCTCTGGTCGCCCTGCGAGCCGGATGTCTACTGGAACGAGCTGGAGCAGCGCCATGCCGCCGACGCCAGCCAGCCCGGCGATCCGGTCGACCCGGATGTGGCGGCGGGGCGCATGATCGTCGTGCAGCTCTACGCCCTGACCTTGATGCAGGGCATCCAGCGCATGGTCCAGCGCGACAATCAACTGGTCTCGAGCCTCTATACGCTCAAGACCGACACCGAACTGGAGGGCTTTGTCCGCCTTGCGGGAATTGTCGCCCGGTCGGGCATGCCGGCGATCGCCAACAAGGTCATCATGGCGCGCTACGTCTTGCAGATCCCCGTGCTCCGCTATCTGCACTGGGTAACACTCGCGAAGCCTATCGAAGCCGGCAAGAGCGTGCTGGCGGTGTTCAGGAACTTTACTACGGGCGGACATCTGAACCGGCTTATCGGTACGGGCATTGTGGCCGGAGCCGCCGCCCTGATCGCCGGACTGGGCACGCTGGCCTATTACTTTAGCGAGGGTGAACTCGGCGCCCAGATCACGGTGAAAGTCATTATTATTGCGATCACCACCTTCCTCGGCGTTGTCAGCCCGATTCTGATAGTAAAAGATGCTGTCTCATCCCTGGGCGAGGCCGGTAAGCTTCTGAGCGCCTCCACGGAGATCGTCGGCACGGCGCGGGTAGCCAGCGTGATCGGCGCCGTGATCGGCATTGCGATTACCTGGGGCTTTTTCATCTATAGCATGGTCGCCAATAACGTCTCGGCCTTCAGCCCCGAGTTCAACCAGGCGCTGGCCGAGACGATCGCCGCCACGATCTATCTCATCTTGCTGGCGGTGCTCTCGGCGACGGTGGTGGGGCTGATCATCGTGGGCATCATCGCCGCCATCGATGCCATCCTCACGGCCATCTGCGAGTTGGGCGTGGACGAACTGCGCAGCCTGCCTTTTCTCGACGGCGCCTGCTTTACCCTGGGCAACAGCGCCATCAAAGCCATTGCCTATGCGATCTACAACTACGACGTGATGGTCAACACCGGGCGCGCCGATCTGGTGGTGACCAGCTCGCCTGCGGTGCGGTTGGCCGATCCGGACAAAGGCTTTGTGGCGGGCAACGGGCTCACCATCACCATGCCGGTGACGACCACGGTCGTCCACAAAGACCCCGACCCGGCGAACGGCCTCATGATCTATCCCTATCTCTGGCTCTACTCGCCAGACAACCTGCGCAGCAGCACCTTCCGATACAGCCTGACCCAACCGTATACCCAGACGATCGATGTCAAGCGTGACCAGATGAAGGACGAATGGCAAGACGTGCGGGAGGATCACAAGTTTGTCCTGACCCCGATGTATCGCGGGCACGCCGTCAGCGCGCCCGCGCCGGTAACCGGATTCAACCTGCAATCTGGGCTGAATCGTGCGGCCTCGTTCTCTCTCAACATAGGCTACGCCATCCCGGCCATTGAGTGCTGGGGCGTGCTCATCGTCGGTGTCTGCTACACGCGCGACCTGACAGGGACCACCTCCAGCACCATCGACGCGCTCAAATTCGATATCTTCCCGGCCACGCTCGACGGCTTCATGACCCTGGCCGGCAAGGGCGATGGCGGCCTGGGCTTGAGCTGGGACCCGGCCTTCCCGTCGCTGCCCGACGCCGACGGCGATGGCCTGCGTTCCAACGTCCACGCCGGGCTGGACCCCAACGATGCCGCTCCGGATGCCGACGGCGACGGTCTGGCCGATGCCTATGAGCTGGAGCGGCGCGCCGCGGGGGTGGGTTATTCGCCCATTCTGCGCGATACGGACGCCGACGGCCTGACCGACTTCCAGG
>DOUV01000883.1 GCA_003520455.1 Chloroflexota bacterium
CTGGGTGAGTCAGGCCTATGGCCCACGGGGCCACATTCCCACCGGCGGGAGCAACGACCGCAGCACGGGCCTGCGCCTCGCCACACCCCTCGACTTCGTTCCGTGCATGCTCCTGTTGATACAAACCAAAACGAGCGCGCAAGTTGGTTGAAGAAACGACGCTGAGGCGCCTGGCAGATTGATGCTTCTGGCGGAGTGTGGTAGAGTATCGGCGCGAGCGTGACGCAGCGCCCGATTCGATAGAACTGATCGGCGCGTCAGGGCCGCGAATATGCACCGCACTGCACCACTGCCACGTCGCAGCGGGAGCACGGACCGCCGCGGTGGGGAGCTCAAAGAAATACTCTGGGATCGGTGGGCAACCTCTATGTTGTGGAGAGGCTTGTCCATTTTTTGTTTGGCGGGTCGGCGGTCTTCTTCGGCATTCGGCACGTCACGCACCTCTTTTTCCTGTGGTTTCCCGTGCTGCTGGTGGCACTGATACATGGGCCGTCTCTGCCTTTGGGTTTGCCCTGCTCATGAGCCATTTGTATGAGCAGACACGCTCACTGTATCCGCCCATGATGGTGCGTTTTCTGGTCAATGTCGTTGCCATCGTGACGAGCCTGTGAGTCTCGTGGCGGAGCTTGATCGCAACCAAATCGAATATCACCACGGAGACACCAGGGACACAGTAGTGATCTCAGGACGGGAGCCTGCGAGCGTAAGCCACCCCGCTCCCCAACCAGCGACGTTGCTCGGCTTCGCTCCGCGCCGCAGCTGGCGCTGGCCGTTAGCCCGCCGAGTATGAATCAAGCATGCCGTGGGTTCTATTGGCTTTGAATGAGGAAATCCGCAGAAATCGAAGAACTAAAAGTTCGACGAGCGGAAGAACGTACGGGAGATTTGTTCATTATGGCGACTGTATTTATGAAGTGGCTGGAAACCAGCCCGAAAGATTACGACCGGGGGATCCGAATCCTCACCTTAGGACGAATCCAGCAACTCAAAGAGAGAATTGCCAACGCGTATGTTCATGCAGGAATGCGCGTCCTGGAGATTGGTTGCGGGACGGGGACACTCACGACCATGATGGCCGCGAAGGGGGCGACCGTGACAGGCATCGACGCCTCACCGGCTATGTTGGGCGAGGCCGAGAAAAAAGCCACCGTGCAAAACCTCAAAGAGTGCGTGACCTTGAAACATATGGATGCAACCCTGATCGGCGCTCGCTTTTCGGAGGCATCCTTCGATCTGATCGTCTCAACGTTGGTCTTTAGCGAACTTCCCCCGGATGAGCAACGCTACGTCCTAGAGGCCTGCAGCAAGTTGCTGGCTCCAGGGGGACAGCTCTTGATCGCCGACGAAGTGAGTCCAACGCGGCCCCTAGAGAAACTTCTCTTCTATCTGGTGCGTTTGCCACTGGTTGTACTGACCTGGCTGTTGACACGCACGAGTACCACCGCACTACACGATTTCGAGGCGTTGTTGAGACAAACCGGGTTCCGCGCTCGTACGGTGCTCTCCTATCTGGGCGGCAGCCTCGTCTTGTACGAAATCCGGCCGGCTCCCGAAGCGACCGCTGAAACAGAACTCCCCCCGGGTGTGACCGGCCATTTGCGTTACCAGACGACCCCGCGCACCTTGTTGCTCGACTTGTGGCTGCTGTTTTTCCGCATCATTCCACCTTACCCCAAAGTTCGCCCAGGGTTATACGCAGTTGGGAATCCTGACCCGAGTTCGCCTGTTCTGGTAACCGGAAATTTTGACCTGACGGTGCGCCGGCTGGTACAGGCGATCAACAGCAAGATGGACGCCTGGGTGTTAGTAGCCGATTCAGCCGGGATCAATGTCTGGTGCGCGGCAGGCGGCGGTTACTTCACGGCTGAAAAAGTGATCGGGGCGGTGAAGTCTTCCAATCTAGAGAGGGTAGTCAAGCATCACGCCTTGATCTTACCCCAGTTGTGCGCCAATGGCGTGGATGGTTGGCGTATCCGTCAAGAAACCGGCTGGGGCGTCCACTGGGGACCGGTACGCGCTGACGATATCCCGGCTTATCTGGCTGGCAGACGCAAGAAGACTGATGAGATGCGCTGGGTGCGCTTCCCGCTCAAAGACCGGCTGGAAATGGTCACGGTCACCATGGGCTTTTACGGATTGCTGATCCTATTGCCGGTGCTCATCTTCTGGCGGCACATGTTCTGGCCGATTACCTTCAGCATGGTCGGGCTTTCGTATTTCTATGCGGTCGTTCATACCTGGCTTCCCGGCCGGGACGGACTGTACAAGAGCATTCCCCTGGCCCTCATCGCGCTGGCCGGGCTGTTTGTCTACACAACGCTCGTGCATCCGTTGCCCGCTGTCAACCTCTTCCACTGGATGGTAGGTCTGACCGGACTGTCGGTTTTTTCGGGAGCTGAACTGCAGGGTATGTCTCCCTTGATGCGCGGTGAGCAGGCTAATTGGGGGTGGGAAGCGATCATTGGTCTGGCCCTGGGCGCGATTTACTGGTTGGTCCCCCTGGCCGCAGGATGGAGATAATTATGAGTATGCAGCCCACACTCCGGTCATCGCTGAAAGAACACCTGCAGTTCGCCAGAGAGCTGCGCAATTTGAAGATCCACTTTTTTCCAGAAAAATGTAGGGGGGTCTGGCAATGCTATGAAGTTTGCCCGGTGGGTTGTTGGACCCCTGACCGCACTCGGCGGCTGGTCGTTTTTCACGATCCTGAGAAATGTATCGCTTGCGGAGCTTGTGTGCTGCAATGCCCAGAGAATGCCATCGAATTAAGGTGACCGGCTTTTAAAAGCGAGAGGCGGGGTAAGCAGGGCTTGCACCTCGCGCCGCCTCTGCTACGCAGGTGCAAGCGCCGCAACCGGCGTGGAGACACAGTGAACGCTGACTCTTTGCTCCGGTGCTGCGCGTCACCTTCGCCTACGACCTCACCAGCCGGGACTTTGACCAGGACTGGAAGTTCCTCAACCTCGAGAGCCAGTTGCTGAGCGTGGTCGCGCTGGGCACCCTCCAGCCCGAGATCGCGCACTTTTACCCGGCCGCGTCTCGCGGTGCTCACGCGGCTTTTTCCTCTCCTTCCCGGCACCTCAGCGATCTACCCTGAATGTCGTCAGCTCGCCGTCCAGTTCGGGGTCTCTGGAGTCCAAGTGCATGATGCACGCCTTGTGGCGGTGATGCGGGTCCATGGCCTTTCCCACCTCCTCACCTTCAATGTCGCGGACTTCAATCGCTATCTCGGGAAGGGATCGTAGCCGCAGACCTGGGTGCAGTGTCGAGAGACAGGCCTTGGGCAGTTGCCCCACGCCTCGTACGCGCCTGCACTCGACCCAATTGCCGGCATCGAGCGCGCCCGGCCGGCGCCCGAGGGCCTGCGGCCCAAAGACGACGCCCGCTCAGGCTCACAGCGCCGTCCCGGCTGAGACACGCCT
>DOUV01000042.1:0-7536 GCA_003520455.1 Chloroflexota bacterium
GGGCCTTGCGGGCCTCGTGGCGGAGCCGGCTGCCGAGGTCCTCTCGGCGCGCAGCATCGCGCTCCCGTGCCTGGTCGAGGTCGCGGGCGAACTCGACCAGCATCGTGGACATGGCTCGCGGGAAGTACGCTGCTGCCTGCGCCAGGTCGCGCGTGCTCTCGCGGACCTCGTCGCGATACTCGGGCGGGAGGAGCGCGACCGGAAGCTGGGCGACGGCCAGTCCGAGGCGGGCTATCGTTGCGGCCACCTGAGCGGCGGCCTCAGCGACGCTCTCCGACTCGCGGCCGGAGCGCTCCGGAGAGGATGCAGATTGCTGCTGATTCTCAGTCATCTTGAAACCACCTCCCAACTGTCTCGCCGCCGGAGCGGGACCTGCCGGAGGTCGGCCAGATTCCCAGCGCCGGCACAGAACATGGCGATCTTGAGTTCGTCGATAAAGGCCCCGAACTTGTCGAGTACGGCACTCGCCTCATCGGTTGCCGGCCCGAGCAACGGCGCCGCACTGCCGACGAGCGTGGCGCCGAGCGCAATCGCCTTGGCGACGTCCACGCCGCTGCGGATACCACCGCTGGCGAAGACCGGGACCGCCGGCGGCAGGGCTGCACGCACCTCACGAAGCACCACGGCCGTGGGCAGCCCCCAATCGGCGAAGACGTGAGCTATACGCTTGCGCCGGGGGTCGGGTTGCCTATGGGCCTCCACCTCGCTCCAACTGGTCCCTCCCGCACCGGCCACGTCAATAGCCGTCACCCCGGCCTCGACCAGGCGCTGGGCCGTCGCGGCGTTAACGCCGTTGCCAACCTCCTTGGCGATCACCGGGACGCCGGCCTGGCGCGTCAGGCTCGCGATCTTCGGCAGGAGACCCCGCCAGTTGTGGTCGCCTTCCGCCTGCACGGCCTCTTGCAGTGGGTTGAGGTGCAGGATGAGCGCATCAGCTTCGATCATCTCGACCGCCCGGCGGATCTCGTCGAGACCGTAGCCATAGTTCAACTGCACCGCCCCGACGTTGGCAAAGAGCAGCACGTCCGGCGCCACCTTGCGCACCTGGTAGGTCGCCGCCAGGTCGCCGCGCTCAATCGCTGCGCGCTGCGAGCCGACGCCCATGGCAATTCGCAGCGATTGGGCTGCCGCCGCGAGGTTCAGATTGATCACCCGGGCCGGTTCCGTGCCCCCCGTCATGCTACTGATCAGCACTGGAGCGTTCAGACGACGCCCCCATAGCTCCAGGCTGGTATCAACCAGATCCAGATCCAGATCAGGGAGTGCCACGTGCTCGAAGGCGTAGCGCTCGAAACCGGTTGCGATCCCTTTCGCACCGACATCCTGATTGAGGACGATATCAATGTGATCTTTCTTGCGCGATTCGACGGTGCGCTTGGAATCCGGCATGCGGCCTCCACCCACGAGCCGGCTCGGATAGCACTCATCGCGCTCCGGCCCGTTGTTCGTTGTCTCCGGACTGTGTCGCAAAGTATAGCGAGCTCAGGGGTTCCGGTAAAGCAAGCACCCGGGACGGAAGGTCGCGATTGATCTCAGGGTTCTGGAAACCCTCCAGCGTCTGCCCGGCAGACGCTCAACGGTCAGGTAGATCTATTGCTGTCTTCAGACCTGATTCACGCGAAGAAGGAGGACAGGCCTTCCCTCGCATACGTCCTCCTAAGCGTTGGGGCGAAGGGCGGTTTTATTGTGGGGGCGAGCTTCTCACAGAAATCGCTCGAAGGATGCTCCCGTGGAGGAACGGCGCCCACACAATAACCGCCGCCCTCCAGACGAGTCTGGGGGGCGGCGGTCTGGTCGGAGGGCGCGGTCAGTTGGTCGCGGCGACTTCGGGGGCGCGCTTCTCCCGCAACAGGTAGGCCGTCACCTGGCGGCCCTCATCGTAGCTCGCCTCGTCGATGCTGTGTCCCACCTGGTCGAGGAACAGTTCGTCCAACCCCGTCTCGGCCGGTTGGCCGGGGAAAAGCTCTTCATAAAGTTCATGCAGTTTTTGGCGCTGGAATGGGCTGACGGGCCGCGTCCGGCGCTCCGCCGCGCTTCGGGCCAGACCGTTAGTCGCCGGCTGACGGCGGCCTCGGTCTCCGCGCTCCGGCGCTTCCTGCGCCCGCTGGACATCGTCGGCACTGGCCAGGCCGCTTCCGGGGAGGATTCCGTAGCCCATCGCCCCCAACGCGCGTCCGATCGCACTGGTCTCGGCAACCTCCCACGGGAAGTTCTTCTCCGCGCTGGTGCCGGCGATCTTGCGGGAGGTGGCGATCCCGTGGCGTCGCCCGTAGATCTCGCTGGATACGGCCACGAGGAGGGTGAGCTGCTCCTCGTCGTCGACCAGGACCACTGGATCCTCAAAGTTCAGGGCTTTGTCCTGGCGCCGATGATCTTCATTGGCCATCGCGACGCGGCCGTCGACGCTCATGTAGGCCGTCTCGACCTTCTCCCACTGTCCATTCGACCCGCGCCTGGCCTGCTCCAACACGACGATGTAGTCCACGAATTCGGTGTGTTTGACCTGCCCAATCGCCGGCGCCTTCTCGCACAGGGCGAGCAATTCCTCACGTGTCATCGATCAGCTCCTTCTAGATTCATACATCTGTTCTCACTATACCACACCGATGCGACAGAATAGCCCCAACAATTGTTAGTCCTCTCCCCAAGGCACGCTGATCGGTGGACAAAGCCCGGCGCCCTGGGGTATAATAGCGCGCATTATGACTGGTCCGGTTCAAGGCGGCCGGTTTCAGCCTGTTCTCCCGGCGACAGCCTTGAACCTTGAACCTTCAATCCACCATGGAATTATTTCAGCGGCCAACCGGCACCCAAGACATTCTTCCCGACGATCAGGCCTACTGGCAATGGCTGATCACGTCAGCTCGGACTGTGGCGGAGCGCTATGGCTACCTGCCAATCGATGTTCCGGTCTACGAACACACCGATTTGTTTGCCCGCGGCGTGGGGACGGGAACGGACATCGTCGAAAAAGAGATGTTCACGTTCGTCCCTCGTCCCGACGACGAGAAGGAGCGCCGGCAGATCACCTTGCGGCCAGAGTTCACCGCCGGTATCGTGCGGGCCTACCTTCAGAATGGCATGGGCTCCTGGCCGCAGCCAGTCAAGCTCTACACCATCGGTCCCATCTTCCGCTACGAGCGGCCCCAGGCCGGTCGGTTCCGCCAGCACACCCAGTTCGACTGCGAGTGCATCGGTGAGTCGGACCCGGCCACCGACTTCGAGATCATGTCCATCCTGTGGGACTACTTCACCGAGCTCGGGCTCACCGGACTGACTTTCCAGCTCAACAGCATCGGCTCACCCGAAGCGCGCCGCCGCTACGTGCGCGAGATTCTGGTGCCCTATCTCCGCGCTCGGGAGCGTGAACTCGACGAGGTGGACCGGCGTCGGCTGGACCAGAACCCGCTACGCGTGTTGGACAGCAAGGAAGCGTCGGCCCTGGCGGTCATCGCCGAGGCCCCGGTGATCACCGACTACCTCGATCCGGAGTCGCGCGAGGACTTTGCCACCCTGCGCCACTATCTCGATCTGGTAGGCCGCCCGTACGTGCTCAACCCGCTTCTGGTTCGCGGGCTCGACTATTATTCCAAGACGGTGTTCGAGATTCACGCCGAGGGGATCGGCGCGCAGAGCGCCCTCTGCGGCGGTGGGCGCTACGACGGCCTCGCCGAGTTGCTCGGCGGCCCCCCGACTCCCGGCGTCGGCTTTGGCTCGGGAATCGAGCGGGCCATCGCTGCCCTCAAGCTTCAGGGTGTCAGGCCACCGGGACTTCCCAGGCCCCAGGTCTTCGGGATCTACTTCAACCAGGCGACCAAAGATGCGGTCATCGTCTTCCTCAGCGAGTTGCGCCAGGTCGGGGTGCACGCCGAGATGGAGTACGGTTCCAAGAATCTCAAGAAGCAGATGCGGGCCGCCAGCCAATCGGGGGCGCGCTATGCGCTGATCATCGGTGGCTCGGAGCTGGAACGAGGCGAAGTCCAGGTCAAGGATCTGCAAAGTGGCGAGCAACAGCCGGTCGAGCGCAAGGGACTTCTCGGGTGGCTGAGACAGCGGCTGGAGTAGGAGCCTGCGATGCGCCGCATCGGCGTCCTCTATCAACCTCACATCCCGGCGGCGCACGAACTCGCACTGGTCCTGGCCACGAGGCTCCGCGAGCGAGGCATCGAGCCGTGGCTGGAGTCGGCCTGGGATCGCGCCGCCCTCGCCGCCGAGGTCAACGCCTGCGATCTGCTTATCACTCTCGGTGGTGATGGCACCATCCTGCGGGCCGCCCGCGCGACGGCAGAGAGCGATCATCGCTCACCGCCACTGCTGGCGGTCGATTTCGGCCGCCTTGGCTTTCTCGCCGAGGTCCAGCCGGCGCAGGCAGAGGCCGTCCTGCCCCGCGTGCTGGAGGACGATTACTGGATCGAGGAGCGTTACCTGCTGGTAGCCAGGCAATACCGCGACGGCACGCTCATCCAGGAGGCCGTTGCCCTCAACGATGTGGTGCTTGGGCGGGGGGATGGCCCTCATGTCCTGCGCCTCACGCTGCGCCTGGATGGCGCCCATGTCACCAACTACATCGCCGACGGGATCATCGTTTCGACGCCAACCGGTTCGACCGCCTATGCCTACGCGGTCGGGGGGCCGATCATGGCGCCCGCGATGGATGCCATATTGGTCATCCCGATCGCCCCGCACCTGACCCTGGCCCGCGCGCTGGTGGTCCCGGCCGCGACGATTGTCGAATTGGGGGCCGAATCACACCGTCCGGCGGTTGTTGCGATTGACGGACAGCATGTCTTTCCCTGGGAGCGCAATGATTGCCTGCGGGTGACCCGCAGCGATCGGGTGGTTCGGTTTGTGCGTCTGGGACGCCGCGATTATTTTTATGCCACCTTGACAGCTCGTTTGAATAAATCACGAGAGCTTTGAATGAGCGACACGACCATTGCACGAGATCTAGTCACTGAGGGCATAGCCGCTGCGCGTGCCGGTGACTCCGAGCAGGCGGCCAGGTTGTTGCGGCGTGCAACCGAGCTCGATCCTACCAATGTCGAGGCCTGGCTCTGGCGTAGCAGCCTTACCGACACGTTGGCGGACAAAAAGGCCTTCCTGGCTCAGGTGCTCGAACTCGATCCGAATAACCTCGAGGCCCGGAAAGCGCTGGAGAAGGTGATCGAGCGTGAGGGCGCTCTGGCCGAGCGCGCCGGCGACGAGGTGCTCTACTGCACGGTCCACCCCGATCGCGAGACGATGCTGCGCTGTAACCGCTGTGGCCGGCCGATGTGCCCCGACTGCGCGGTGCGGACCCCGGTTGGCCTGCGCTGCCGGGAATGCGTCACCGAACAACGCTCCCCAATCTACCAGATCGGGGCGTCCACAGCCACTGTTGCCCTGATTCTCGGGGCTATTCTCGGTGCCATCGGCAGCTTGATCGTGCCGATGTTCGGTTTCTGGGTTATCTTCGTTGGCCCGATCGCCGGCGAGTTGGTGACCCGCGTTGTCGAGGCAGCCACGCCCCGCAAACGGGGTCGCACGCTGGCCCTCGCCGCCAGCGCCGGTGTGGTGCTTGGCTACCTTGGCGTCGTTGCCACCTTTCTTGTGCTCTCCGGCAGGCTCGTGTTTCTGTTTAACCCCTGGGCCTGGATCTTTGTGGGCCTGACGGTGATGACACTCTTCGCCCGTCTGCGCTAACCCCGCAGCCGCTGTGGGACCCGTCCCACACGCGCTCCTGTTCTTTGGGCTGCTGGCGTTGGCGCATCGGCACCAACTTTTCACACTCGCCCGTACGGAAAAGAAGTGTTCGTCGGACCGCGCTCGTCCGGACGCGGCGGCTATCAGGTGGGAGAGACTGGGCCGGCCTTCTAACCATAGCAATCCGGTCGCCTCCCGCTGAAACGAGCACTCCCAAGGAGAGGGAATGGAACGGCTCTGGACTCCCTGGCGAATGGATTACATCATGGATCAAAAAGAGACCGGGTGCCCCTTTTGTCGCGCCTTCGTGGCGAACGATGATGCCGGCCAATACATCGTCTACCGCGGCGAGCGAACCTTCGTGATCCTGAACCGCTACCCCTACAACAACGGCCATCTCATGATCATGCCCTACGCCCATGTCGGCGACTTGAGTGATCTGGACGAGACCACTCGCAACGAGATGATGGCCTTGCTCGACCTGAGCGTGCGAGCGCTGCGCGAAACCTCCCGCCCCCAGGGCTTCAACATGGGTCTCAACCTGGGCGAGGCCGCGGGGGCGGGCGTGACCGACCACCTGCACATGCACGTCGTACCTCGCTGGGGGGGCGACACCAATTACATGACCGTGCTCAACGAAGTTCGCACCATCCCTGAGCTTCTTGACGAGACCTACCGCCGCCTCCAACCCGTGATGGCTCGCCTGGCGAAGGCGAGCCGTTGAGCCTGGGAGCCGACCGCCGATGCGCAACATCTTGATCGCCCTCTTGCTGTTACTCACACTGCTCCTGGGCGGCACGGTCCTCGCACGTCAGATCGAGCATCTCTCAACCTTCGACGCGCTCTACTACACCGTCACCGTGCTCTCGACCGTCGGTTTCGGCGACATCACACCGAAGACCGGGGGTGGAAAATGGCTCTTCATTGGTCTGGCACTGGTCGGTCTGGCAACGTACGGCTACATCGTCAGCACGGTTGTCGGGACGGTGACGGAAGCGGCGGTGCGGCGTGAGGTGCTGGGACTCCGAGGGAGAAATCGGATGGAAAATCACTGTGTGCTCATCGGGTGGGACGGACTTGGCGAAGTCACGTACAACGAGTTGCACCAGAACGGGGTCGAGACGGTCGTCCTGGTGTCAGACGAGCTCCAGATGCGCGAACTGCGCCGGCATGAGATCGAGGCGCGCGTGGGCGACCCCCAGCGAATCGAGGATCTCTCCGATGCCGGCATTGCCGCCGCGCGCGCGGTCGTCTTCAACCTGCCGAACGAAACCGATAACCTCCTGGCCCTGCTCAAAGTCAAGCGGGTCAACCCCCGGATCCAGACTGTTGTCGTCAGCCGGCGGCGCGACATGGAGGGGGTCTATCAGCAGGCTGGGGCCGACCGGGTGGTCTACGTCGCCGACATCGGCGGCCGCCTGGTGGCCAGCACCGTCTTCGAGCCGGCCGTCGCGCGCGTGCTCCTCGACCTGGCCGAGGCCGCGACGGGATTGGACCTGGCACAAGTGACAGTTGACGAACAAGTCATGCTCCGCGGCCTCAAAAACCTCTCCTCCGACGGCTCCTGCGTCGCGGTCGCTATCGAGCGTGAGCGCGAACTCATCCCGTACCCCAACCCTGACACCCCCCTCCGCATCGGCGACACGCTCGTGCTGCTGGGTCCTTCCAACGAGACCCGGCGGGCCATCCAGACCCTCCGCGGAGCAGTCTAGCGGGTCGGGGAGGCCCGGCCGTTCTCTCGATTCCACCTTCTGTCGTCGTTCCTGCCGGACGTCCGTGGCCTCCATACTGCTAGAGCGCCGGTTAAGGGGTCAGACTTCCGAAGTCTCGGAAGTCTCCGATCATACGCCCCGG
>DOUV01000042.1:7675-11455 GCA_003520455.1 Chloroflexota bacterium
GAGCAGTTGTTGGCCGTACTCGATGCCGGCCGGCTGGCCGGAAGTGCAAAAAACCGCCAACCCTGGCGGTTCATCGTCGTGCGCGAGGCCCAGACCCGCGCCGGCCTCGCCACGTGCGGCCGCTACGCGACGCACCTGGCCAAGGCCCCGGTGGTCATCGTCGTGGTGATGCCCGGTGATCGCTTCTGGGACGGTTTCGACGCCGGCCGCGCCGCCCAGAACATGATGGTGGCCGCCACCGACCTGGGGATGGGCACCGGGATTGCCACACTCCATGACGCGGACTGCGTGCAACGCCTGCTGGCACTGCCCGCCGGGCACAACGCCCAGATTGCGATCGCGCTGGGCGTGCCGGCCGCGCCCCAACCGACGGCGGAGGAGCGTGAGTTCGTGCGCGCGGTGCTGCCGCAGGTGGGTCGCAAATCGCTGAGCGAGTTGGTCCACTACGGGCGCTGGGGGCAACAGACACCCCGGAACAACGATCAGGGAGTCGCCGGAGGCGCCTGATCGGAGATTTCCGAAGTCTCGGAAGACTTCGGAAGTCTGACCCCCTGGACGGCGCTCTCGCGTGGCGAGCCCGTCTGCTTCTATTCGTGATGAACGCCAGGGAGGCAGGAGGTGAGGACAACTCGCCCCCTGGCCGCAGGGGGCGCGAGCGCGTCCATCCCCGTATTACAGCGAGGGCGATCTGACATATCGACACCCCGGCGATACAGCTCACAGTACGCGGCTTTGGCCTAATGCTGTTCGAGGACGACGTCCTTCCAGAACCAGGCCTTCATGGCTGATACGGGATATCGCTTCATCCAGGGCTTCATGAGCAGGTGGACTCGTGGATACGTGAGGGGCATGATGGCCGCCTCTTCGACCAGGATCCTGTCCGCTTGCCGGTACAGGTGCATCCGCTTCCCCTGATCGGTCACTCGCCTGGCTTCGGCCACGAATTGCTCGTACGCCTCGTTGCGCCACCCCGGTAGAGTCGAGAGCACACAGACCCTCAGGAAGCTGTCAGGGTCGGAATAATCGGCCGCCCATCCATTGAAAAACAGGGAGGGCTGTGCTTCTCGCAAAATCTCGCCCGAAATAGCCGTCTCGATGATCTCGCGCTTGACCTCAACTCCGAGGTGTTCTCGCCACTGTGCCACCAGATGTTCGCTCTCCTGGGCTCGGAAATCGGACACGAGCAAGGTGACTCGGGGGAACCCACGACCCCGGGGATACCCGGCCTCCACCAATAGTTGCTGTGCCCGGTCGAGATCGTACGGCAGCGCGATTCCGGGCGAATGCCCGGGCATCCCCGGGGGAACGAACCCGCCTGTTGCCGGGCCAAAGTGGCCTCTGTGAACCACGTTCGCATGCATTTCCCTGTCTGTGGCCAGGACGAGCGCCCGCCGCACCCGCCGGTCGGCGAAGGGCGGCCGGCTGGCGTCGAATCCTACGTAGAGGGTAGTGATCTGTGGCCCCGATACATATTCTTCGGCGTGGCGCTGCCGGGCACGATCGAGTTCTGCCGCCGGCAGAAACCAGACTCGGAAGACGTCCAACTCGTTCGCTTCGTACATCGCCAACTTGCGAACCGGGTCTGTAAGGAGGTGTAATTCCACCCGCTGCAGGTTGCCTGTAAAGCGACCTTGATACGCCGGGTTGCGCGAAAAGACCATCCTTGCGCCTGGCTGCCAGGATTCCAGCGTGAAGGGCCCGTTCGTGACGATAGTTTCTGGGTTCGCCCAGATTTCGCCACGTGCCTCCACGACATGTTTGGGTACCGGATAGGTGGCGGGATGCGCGAGCACGTGCGGAAAATGGGCCGTCGGCTCTTCCAGTTCCACCGCCAGTGTGGCCTCGTTCAGGGCGCACACCCCAACCTGATCTGGATCCGTGATACTGCCCTGATAGGAAGCCGAGACGCCCCTGACGTCGTGCAGGAGCAGGCTGGCCAGGGACGAGCCGGAGGTCCGCAGCGCTCGCTTCCAGGCGAATTCGAAATCCTCTGCCGTGACCGGCGTCCCATCGCTCCAGTACACATCATCCCGCAGGTGAAAGACGTACTTGCGGCCGCCTTCCAAGACTTCCCACGTCTGGGCCACGTCGGGCACGATATCGCTCTCCGGGCTCAGCTCCACCAGCCCGCTGAAAAGCTGGCCGATGATACCAGCCGACCAGAAGTTACCGGCCCTGGTCGGATCCAGAGTCAGAGGATCGCGCCAATCCACCCGCATAGGGTGGGGCGCCGGGAAGGGGGGAGTAGCCGGCCGAATCCCGCCGGCTTGCTGCCACAGAGCGAATCCCTCGTCGTACGCCTGCCGGGCCCGCTCGAAGTCAAACGCGATCTGATACGTCAGCCCCAGTTTGACCAGCGTTCGCGCCGCTCGTTCGGGATCACCCTGCTGATGGAGAAACGACAGCGCCCATCGATAGTGGTCAATGGCTTCTTGATGGGCGTACAGCGTCCGGGCCCAGTCTCCGGCTCGAAGCAGATAATCAACCGCCCTGGCCCCCTCGCCGGCCTCGGTGTAGTGGCGCGCCAATTGGGCGGCGATCTCGTCGGTCCGTCCCTCGTACAGTTGCTCCAACGCCGCCCCAACGGCACCATGAAGCACACGCCGCTCACCCGGACTGAGTTCCTGATACAGGTAGTGCTGGAATAGGACGTGGTTAAACTGGTACCGAGACAGGCGCCGGCCGGCAGCGTCTACCTCTTCGCGCTCTCGCACCAGGCGGTGACGCTGGTGGAGGTCCCGAGAGAGACGGCGTAGCACCCGCTGCTCCTCCGTGTGTTGAACCGCCGCAACGATCTGCGCGGTGAACGTTTCTCCCTCCACGCTCGCCGCAGTGAGGATATCCCGCAGCTCTTCTTCCAGTCGGTCAACCCGCTGCCGGATCACCGCCTCCACGCGTGCCGGCAACACCTCCCAATCCAGCGTCTCTCCCTCGATCCAGCGCCCCTCCGGGTCCTGAATCAGGGCACCCCGTTCCTGCATGTCCCGGAGCAGCTCAACCGTGAAGAGCGCGTGTCCGGCTGTGTGACGGAGCAGGGCCTTCCGGAATTGCTCGCCCAGCCGATTCGGCTCGCGGTCCAAAATGGCATCTACAAACCGGCGGGCCTCCTCGGCTGCGATCTGGTCCAGGTTGACCTGAATGTCCCCGGAGTAACGGGTGAGCTCGGCGACCACCGGCCGCAGGGGATGCGCTTGCTCGTGTCCCGCGCCGCTCCAAAGCTGTCCCACGCTGATGTCGCTGGGCCGGTACGCACCCAGGACGAGAATCCGGCTGCCGGATAACCGTCGGCCCAGATGGAACAGGAGATTGATGGAAGCGGCATCCGCCCATTGCAGATCGTCCAGCAGCAACAGCAACGGGTGCTGGCTGGCCACGCGCTGCAGGACTCTCCTGTACTGCTCCAGGAGCTGGCGCTGTTCGAGGCCGCCGGACTCGCCCGTGGCTCGCGCTACCAGCTCTTTCAACCGCCTGAGCTCCTCTGTCCCGCCGGAGCCTGCGGTGGCGGCCCTCCTGATGAGGGCCGCCCTCGAGACGAAGACGTCCAGCAGATCGGGTCCCTCCTCCACCAGCGCCTGGACAGTGTGCGGCACCAGGTGCCACAAGCGACGGGCGTGCTCCCGCGTGATCGTGCCTGCCGCCACCTGCGGCGCCACGTCCCCGGTCAGCATGCCCAGCACATCGCGGAACGGGAGGTAGGGGTCGCCCGCCCCCATGAACGCGTTGCACGTGCCGGCGGCCGCGATGATGTCGGCGTGCGCCGCCTGGGCGCGGCGGGCGAAC
>DOUV01000340.1:0-5759 GCA_003520455.1 Chloroflexota bacterium
TGCCGACCACTGGTGCGGGGGGGCGACGCTGGAGCGTCGCCGGTGCGGCAGCGACAGCGGTGGCCGGCGCTCGAGCGGGGAGCGCCTCGCGGGGAGCGGTCAGATCGGTGCCCGCCCGGAGGTACTCACCCAGCGCACGGGCCAGGTCGTCGGCGTTGGGATAGCGGTCGGCCGGATTTTTGGCCAGTGCTTTCTGCACCAGGAACTCCACACCCCGCGGGACCCGTGGATTGAGTTCGGTCAGGGCCGCCGGGGTATCGTGGAGGTGTTGCAGCGCAATCGCGACCCGGTCCTCCCCCGTGAACGGCACCCGCCCGGTCAGGACTTCGTAGAGGACCACACCGATGCTGTAGACGTCCGATGCCGGAGTCGCCGGCTCGCCCCGGACCTGCTCGGGCGAGAGATAGGCTGTCGTGCCCCAGACGACGCCAGGCTCGGTGAGATTGGCACTGGACATTGCCTTGGCAATCCCGAAGTCGGCGACCTTCGCCTCGCCCCCCGGTGTGATCAAGACGTTACCGGGTTTGATGTCTCGATGGACCAGACCTTTGCGGTGCGCATACCCCACGCCCAACGCCACCTGCCGCGCGATGTTCAGCGCCTGTTTGACCGGGAGCCGACTGCGCTTCTGCAGAATCTGGCGCAGGTCGCTGCCCGGCACGTACTCCATGACAATGTAGTAGCGCCGCCCGTCCTTGCCGACATCGTAGACATTGACAATGTTGGGATGGCTGAAACCGGCCAACGAGCGCGCCTCGCCCAAAAAGCGCTGGAGGAAGGTCTGGTCACCAGCGTATTGCGGGCGCAGCATTTTCACGGCGACGTCACGCCCCAGGCGGAGATCCTGGCCGCGGTAAACCTCGGCCATGCCACCCTCACCGAGGCGCTCAGTCAGCTTGTAGCGGTCGTTCAGAAAAATTGGCTCTTCCACGCGTAGCGATTGTCCCTGGGGTGGGTCCGCACTGGGCGTATTGTAGTGAAGTCGGGTGCCCTCACCAAATAAACGTTCTGCTGCCAGCATTCGGCGATCAACTGCGGGGATGATCTTTAGGCTGATTGGGCGCGATCGCGCAGCGCGTTGCGAACGTTCTGGCGTACCGTCCAAAGGCCCGCTATAATCGTTTGTTATGAACGCCACGCTGATCTTTAACCCCGCTGCCGGGCAGCGTGAGGTCCGCGACAGCCTGCGCCGGGCGGTTGGCCGGCTGGTGGAGGCCGATTGGACGGTGCGCTGGCGCGAGACGAGCCCCACAATCAACGCCACCGCGTTGGCCCGCGCCGCCGCCGACGAGGGGAGCGAGATTGTCATCGCGGCGGGTGGCGACGGGACGATCAACGAAGTCATCAACGGCATCGTTGGTTCGCCCGCCCGGCTTGGTATCATGCCGGTTGGCACAGCCAACATCTGGGCGATCGAGAGTGGCGTCGCCACTGCGCCGCCGCTTCTGGCCCAAAACCTCGATCGGGCCGTAGAGGTCTTGCTCGCCGGTGAGACGGTGACGATCGATCTCGGGCGGGCGGATGGACGCTACTTCCTGCTGATGGCTGGGATCGGGTTCGATGCCCTCGTGACGGCCCTGGTGGAGCCGCAGATCAAACGGCGGGTCGGGGGGCTGGCCTATGGCTGGGCAGCCCTCAAGACGGTCTGGTCGTATCGAGGAACTCGAGCTACGATCGTGGTGGATGGGCAGGAGATCCGTAGCCGCGTCGTGCTGATCACCATCAGCAACAGCCGGCTCTATGCCGGCCTGCCGCTCGCGCCAGACGCCAGTCTCACGGACGGACTCTTCGATATTACTGTCTTCACCGGACATGGGTGGCCGGCAATTCTGCGGCATACCGGTTTGGTCGTGTTAGGCTCGCACGTGCGGGCCCCAGAGGTGATGCGTCGCCGCGGGCGGCGGGTGGACATCGAAACCAATGAGCCGTTGCCGGTTCAGGTCGATGCCGAACCGATTGGCCAGACGCCGATGCATTTCGAGGTGGTGCCACAGATATTGAGGGTGATCGTTCCAACGCAGGTGGCCCAACAGTTGCTTGTAAGCCCCCACACTGAGAACGCCGGCCGCCACTAACCCCCCCGCGCCCAGCGCCAGTTTGCTGCGTCTCTGTTGCCCGGCACGCACCTCTCGGAGATTCTCGTGACACGTACCAAACGATCGAAGTCGAAACCATCGAAACCCCGACCAGCGCTAATGAAAGCGCCCAAACCCCCGAAGCCCGCTCAGCCCTGGTACCGGACCCTGCCTTTGTGGATGTACATCCTGCTGGCGCTCGGCGCGGCCGGTGTTGGGGCTCGATTCCTGGCCGCGCCGGCGTGGCTGATCTTCGTGCTGGCGGCCGCCGGACTCATCCCCCTTGCCGGATTGATTGGGCGCTCGACGGAGGATCTGGCGGTCTACATCGGGCCGAAATGGGGCGGGCTCCTCAATGCGACTTTCGGCAATGCTGCCGAGTTGATCATCGCCGGCGTGGCACTCCAGGCCGGACTCCTGGGTCTCGTGAAGGCCTCGATCACCGGCTCGATCATCGGAAACGTGCTGCTGGTGTTGGGGAGTGGCCTCATTCTGGGGGGCCTCCGCCACGGCGTCCAAACGTTCGACCAGCGCGAGGCCGGCCACAATGCCTCGCTGTTGATGATGGCCCTCTTCGGCCTCCTCCTGCCGGCCATTTTCAACATCGCCGTTCCCCGGCAGCAGGTGCTCTTGGAGGAGATTAGCGTGGTGGTCGCCGTCATCCTGATCGTCCTTTACGTTCTCTACATCCTCTACGGCTTTACGGCCGCTGAGCCTGAGCCGCTCCGGCGCGAGCTCCAACCGGAGCCCCAGGAGGAGCAGCACGAACCGTGGCCCCGGAGCGTGGCCCTGGGCGTCCTGGCCGTTGCGACCATCGCCACCGTAGTGCTCAGCGAGATGCTCGTGGGTACGGTCGAGGCGGTGACCGAGGCCCTGGGCATCAGTGAGTTTTTCATCGGCGTCATCATCGTGCCGATCATCGGCAACGTCGCCGAGCATTTCAGCGGGATCGTCCTGGCCAGCAAGAACAAGATGGATATTGCGCTCGGTATCGCCGCCGGCTCATCCACCCAGGTCGCCTTGCTGGTGGCACCGCTCCTGGTCCTCCTCGGCTTGCTCTTCTGGCAGATCAACGTGATCTCGACCCCGCTGGACCTGGTCTTCGTCCCGATGGAGATCGCCGCAGTCGGGGCCGCCGCGATTATCTTTAACTACATCAGCCACGACGGTGAGACCACCTGGTTAGAGGGGGCCATTCTGGTGGGACTCTACGTGATGCTGGCGGTCGTCTTTTTCTTCCTGCCCTTCAGTGAGGCGACGGCGCATTAGGGCGGTCAACGGATGGGGCTTCGTCCGTCAACGGATAACGACAACGGGTGGGTGCAGCGTATCCTGTACGAGTAGCGAAAGGCGATAGACGGACAGCACGTACCGGATGAACTGATCGCTCCTATTGGTGTCGCGTGTGTGAGTGCATCGCGCTCGCACACGCTCCACACCCTATTCCGTACGAGCGGAACGGATAAGGGAGGGGCCAATCGATGGTGGGAGGTTCCGTTGAGCCTGCCTGGCGAACCCATCCGTTCACCGGATTTGGTCCTTCGTCTCTATCGATGTATAATCACCAGGTAGGTTTCGACGTCTACGTGAGGGGATAATCTGTGGCGGCTGCTATTTATATTGCACTCATTCTCATTTCAGTCGGCCTCGTTGCCGTTGTGATTTTGCAGGCGAAGGGTGCCGGTCTGGGCGGTATCTTCGGCGGCACCGACACGGTCTACAAGAGCCGTCGGGGGGTGGAAAAGACGCTTTTCCAGTTGACGATCCTGCTGGCGGTGCTCTTTTTCCTGCTCGACTTCATCGCTGTGATCCTTCGTAGTTAAGGATGAGACTCTGGACCCAACGCGCCCCTGGCGAGGGGCGCGTCCTCTTTTTGGAGAGATGACCCAATATCTGCGATGGCAAGCCCTGATCGCGCTGAGCGGTATCTTGCTGTTCTCTTCCGTGCTTGTCTCGCTCTCCCAGAGTCTGACCACGACCTTCGTTCCTGAGCGCGGCGGTACGTACATTGAGGGTGTCATCGATCAGCCGGGCAATCTCAACCCCCTCTTCCTCGAGAGCCGAACCGACGAGGATATCGGCGCCCTGGTCTTCCGTGGACTGACGAGGGCCACGGCCGACGGCCGGATCCAACCCGATCTGGCCACGCGCTGGGAGATCAGCCCCGATAGTCTCAGCTATACCTTCCACCTGCGGGATGATGTCTTCTGGCACGATGGCGAGCCATTCAGCGCCGCCGACGCGATCTACACCATCGGTGTGCTCCAGGACCCGACCTACGCCGGCAACCTCGCCCTGGCCGAGGTCTGGCGCACGGTCCGGGTTGAGGTGTTGGACCCTCTGACTGTCCGCGTCACGCTCCCCGAGCCCTACGCACCCTTCCTCAGCTTCACGACCTTTGGAATCCTCCCCAGCCACTTGCTCGGGGACTACAGCGCATCCGAATTGCCCGGGCTACCCTTCAGCCGTCACCCGATCGGCACGGGGCGATGGCGCCTCGCGGACGAGAACGCCGATTCCATCACGTTGCAGGCCTTTCCCGATTTCTACGGGCCGCCGCCGTTGCTGGACAGGCTCACCCTGCGTTTCTACCCGGATGCGACCGCTCTCTTCGAGGGCTACCGTCGCGGCGAAATCATGGGCCTTGGCCGGGTGCGGCCGCAGGATGTGAATCGTGTGGTCCAAGAACCGACGCTGACGCTGTGGAGCGCCCCGCTGGACGGCTTCACCGGGATTGTTCTGAATCTTGCCCATCCACTCTTCGCAGACCCGGCCGTCCGCCAGGCGCTCCTCTACGGCCTGAACCGGCCGGCGTTGATCGCCCAAATCTTGAGCGGGCAGGGACTGGTGGCCAACAGCTTCATCGTTCCGACAAACTGGGCCTACAATCCCGGAATCAAACAGTATCCCTTCAATCCCGCTCGGGCCCGCCAGCTTCTCGAGCAGGCAGGGTGGGTGGATCAGAATGGCGACGGCGTCCGCGAGAAGGACGGTCTCTCGTTTGCGTTTTCGCTTGTCACGAACGAGGAGGATCCTCAACGTGTCCGCCTGGTCGAGGCGATCGCCCGCCAGTGGGCCGCCGTGGGAGTCAAGGTCGAGGTCAAAACGGTCAGCTTCGCCAGCCTGACCCAGGACGTGCTCCGCCCGCGGAACTTCGATGCCGTGATGATCACGCTCTTGGACCTCCCCACCGACCCCGATCCATACCCGCTGTTCCATTCTTCGCAGACGAAGGGCGACGGGCGCAATTTCGCCGGTTTCGTCAACGAGCGGGCCGACCGTCTGATGGTTGAGGGTCGCCACGTGATAGATGAGAAGGTCCGCCGCGAGCTTTACTTCGACGTCCAGGAGCTCTTCGCCGAGCAACTCCCGATCCTGCCACTCTACCACCCGGTCTACAGCTATGCCTTTGATACTCGCGTGCGCAATGTCCAGATTGGCCCGCTCAACCGACCGAGCGAGCGCTTCTGGACGCTTCCAAACTGGTTCATCAAGACCCGGCGTGTCATTCGGGCCGAAACCTCTTCGACCCCCGCTCCTTGAGCCCGCGCCGCGGCGCTCGTGTCCGCGGGCCGGCTCCATTTCACCTGCCACTTTGACGGGGTGTCCTTTTGACAAGCACGGCAGGCGGCCTATAATTCCGAGCCATCACTACTGCCGATGTGGCGGAACTGGCAGACGCGC
>DOUV01000340.1:5795-6548 GCA_003520455.1 Chloroflexota bacterium
TACGTTCAGGGCGTAGTGGGCTTACGCCCGTGGGGGTTCAAATCCCTCCATCGGCACCAGCAAGACGACCTCGGGACCACCGAGGTCGTTTTTTGTTTGCCCTGGACACGCTTTTGTGTTATTGGTTACTGACGGCCTCCCGCTTTGCTGGAAAGGTTCTTGCTCTATAGAAAGGTTGTGACCGAAGTGATAAGGAGAGCTCCATGCCGAAACTGACGATTGATGGTCGAACATACGAGATTCCGGAGGGCAAACGCCTGGTCCTCGCCATCGAGGACAGCGGTGTCAACATCGGGCATCGCTGCGGCGGCTATGCCCGTTGTACCACTTGCCGTGTCGAGTTCAAGGAGGGCCAGCCTGATACGATGACGGTTGCGGAGTATCAGAAGCTCACCGAACGCGATCTCTTCGGGAAGGTTCGACTCTCCTGCCAGATCGTCTGTGATCACGAGATGAGCGTCCATCCCCTTATGACCCTCGAGAATCAAGGCTGGAGCGACACTGGCCCGCGTCCCGAGCCAGTGGTGACTCCCGTCGCCGAGTGGTACCCGATCGAGGAGTTCGAGCAGGCACAGGCTGAGGAATCACAGCCCGCCGATTGATCTGGCCCGCCGGGCAGCCGTGTTGGACTGCTCCCGGGTCCACACTATGCCCCCGAATCACGCGCCGCTCGCCCTGGGTGGCGCGTTCTTCTTCCGCAGCGCACCCATCTCCAAGCTTGCTCCAGCTCGGGTGTACGCAGGAGGTGGCGGG
>DOUV01000983.1:0-4404 GCA_003520455.1 Chloroflexota bacterium
CCATCGAGCAACTGATCCAGAATGGCAGCTTTGAAACCAACGAGGGCTGGTACGGCCAGCAAGCGTCCTACACCAACGCCCAGGCACATTCCGGTAACCGATCCGTCACGGTCACGCCGGGAGTGAATGGCTACTTCTTCCAGAGCGTCGCGTTTCCGTCCGACGCGGCAACGGGCACGCTGAGCTACTACTGGAAGAACACCGAGCCGGATGTGGGCAAAGATACCCTACAAGTCCTGATCTACGACGAGTCGCTCAGCACCTATTACGGGTATGGCCCGTTCCACAGCAGCACCGACACCGGCTGGCAAACCGTAGCGCTCGACTTGAGCGCGATCCTGGACACCATCCGTGGACGCACGATCAACGTCCTGTTCTACGTGACTCAGAACTCAACCGCGCCCGCCGCGGCGTTCTACGTGGACGATGTGGCACTCGCGGTCAAGCGAACCGGCACCTTGACCCCGACGGCGACGGCCACGGGCACCGCCACACCCGGCACGCTGACGCCGACGGCGACGCCCGGAACGCCTGGGAGCGGCGACCTCTTCCGCGTCACGCTGGTCTGGACCGATTATCCCGGCGAGCCGGCAGCGGCGAAAGCCCTGGTCAACGATCTCGACCTGGAGGTGATCGGGCCCGATGGCACCCACTACGTCGGGAATCAGGGGGCCTACCCGGCCGGCCATCCTTGCGTGCGGAGCGGTAAGTGGGACACATGCAACAGCGTCGAAGGGCTCAGCCTCCCGCAGGCCCGCGCCGGCAACTACACGATCATCGTGCGCGCCGCCCAGGTAGCCCAGGGCGGGCGACAACCCTTCGCCCTGGTAGCCGCCGGCGACGGACTACGACCGGCCGAGGCCCAACAAGGGACCCCAACGCCGTCCGCCACCCCTAGCCGCACGCCGACGAGCACGGCATCACCGACGCCAACCACCGCGCCAACGGCCACGGGGACCGTGGTCGGCGACCTCGGGTGGCAAACGATTCATGGCATGGTACGCAGAGCCGACACGACGGAGCCGCTCCCGGTCGCCGGCGCGACCGTCAGCTACACCCACTTCTCGCTGGTTCACGCGGGAGGTTCGGGGCGTACGACAACTGGAGCCGACGGTCAATATAGCTTCGAACCGATCTTGCTCCACGATACGGATACCGTCCGCGTCGAGGTTGCGGCCCCGGGACACGAACCCCAACAGACGCAGCGGGGAGGCGTTGACACCTGGAACAACCCCATCTTCGACTTTGCCCTCGCGCGGCGCGATTCTGAGCACCATCTGTACCTGCCGCTCATCTTGCGGTAAAACAGGCGTGAACCGTAAACGCAACCCGAAAGGTGCTTCGCGATTCACGCCAGCCACACCGCCAGCCGGGTACTATGCCTCCGGGCAGACGTTGAGCGAGCGCGGGCAGTTCCAAGGCAGGCTCCCCTCCCGCGTCCCGACTTGTCGCCCCCACCATCAGAGGCTATAATTTTGACTCCGGCGCCGATGCCCCCGGCGCCTTTGTTTTGTCGTTAGACCGCGCGGGTGAACCGCGCGCTCATCACATCGTTGTCCTTGTGAGGAGGCATCTGTGCTCCGCACGCATACTGCGGGCGAGCTTCGCCCGACGCACATTGGCCAGGTCGTGACGCTGGCCGGCTGGGTCAACCGCCGCCGCGATCACGGTGGCCTGATCTTTATTGACCTTCGCGATCGTAGTGGGATCACGCAGGTCGTCTTCAATCCTGGGCTCTCTCCCGAGGCGTTCGCCGTGGCCGAGCAGGCGCGCCCCGAGTACGTCCTGCAAGTGACCGGTGAGGTCACGGCCCGGCCGGCCGAGATGGTCAACCCCAGCCTCGAGACCGGAGCCATCGAACTCCTGGCCACCGCGGCCACAATTCTGAATGAGGCCCGCACACCACCCTTCTACCTCAGTGATGAGGCCGAGGTCAGCGAGGAGTTGCGGCTCAAGTATCGCTACCTCGACCTGCGCCGGCCGCGGATGCAGCGCAACCTCATGCTGCGCCACCGGGTGATCAATTTTATCCGGAATTATCTCGACCAGCAGGGCTTCATCGAGGTTGAGACGCCGATTCTCATCAAGTCAACCCCTGAGGGCGCGCGTGACTACCTGGTACCCAGCCGCGTGCATCCCGGGCGCTTCTACGCCCTGCCGCAGTCGCCCCAGCAACTCAAGCAGCTCCTGATGGTCAGTGGCTTCGACCGTTATTTCCAGATTGCGCGCTGCTTTCGCGACGAGGACCTGCGCGGCGACCGCCAGCCGGAGTTCACCCAGCTCGATCTCGAGATGAGCTTCGTGGACCGTGAGGACGTGCTCCGGCTCAACGAGAGCCTCATGATTGCGCTCGTCCAGGCGCTGCTCCCAGAGAAGCGGATTATGGCGATTCCGTTTCCGCGCCTCTCGTACGAGCGAGCCATCGCGCTCTACGGTAGCGACAAGCCCGACCTGCGCTTCGGGCTCGAGTTGCACGATCTGGGCTCGATCTTTACCGAGAGCGAGTTCCGCGTCTTCCGCACAGCGCTCGCGGGCGGCGGGCAGGTCAAGGGCCTGCGCGGCCCTGGCCTGGCCGGTTACAGCCGTAAGCAGCTCGATGAACTGGAGATGTTCGTTAAGGAGTTCGGGGCCGGCGGGTTGGCCTGGCTGAAGGTTGGCGCTGAGGGCACGCTGAGCGGACCGGCCGCCAGGTTCATCGGCGAGGGCGAGCGCGAGGCGCTCCTGGCGGAGATGGCGGCCGAACCGGGCGACCTCATCCTGATCGTGGCCTACGCGTCTCCCAAAGTTGTCGCCGATAGCCTGGGGCGCCTGCGGCTTCTGCTGGGTGATCGCCTCGGGCTACGCGACCCCGACGTCTTCGCGTTCGCCTGGATTCTCGACTTCCCACTGGTGGAGTGGAACGAGGAGGAGGGGCGTTGGGATGCGATGCATCACCCCTTCACCGCCCCCAGGGACGAGGATCTCCCCTTGATGGAGACCACCCCCGCAGCGGTACGCGCCAAAGCCTACGACCTGGTCGCCAACGGCTGGGAAATCGCCGGCGGTTCGATCAGAATCCACCGGCGCACCGTCCAGCGCCGCATGTTTGAGTTGCTCAACATCGACCCTGAGACCCAACAGGAACGCTTCGGCCACATGCTGGAGGCCTTCGAGTACGGAGCGCCACCCCACGGAGGGATTGCCTGGGGGCTGGACCGCATTATCATGCTCTTTGCCGGCGAGCCCAACATCCGCGAGGTGATCGCCTTCCCGAAGACCGCTGCCGGCACGGACCTCATGACGTCGGCGCCAAGCGAGGTCGACCCGCGCCAACTGGCCGAGCTTCACATTGCCCTCGCGGGCAAGGCGCTCAAGAATCGGCTGCCCGAGCCGGTCCAGGGCGCTATTCCGCGCGATCTGGTCTCAGAGGACCGGTGAAGCTTCAGGGATTGTAGACCCGGCATGCCAGTGGCCGGGGATTGACAGCCGGGTTGTGGAACGATACTCGTGCCACAGTCCTCGACCGAGACAGCGCGGACGAGCGTTTTCCCACGCGGAGACGCCGGAGTCCAGAGAGATGTGATCGTCGTCTCTGTGCTCCGGCGTCTCCCTCTTTTCTCGACCATCGGGCGTGCGCGGGTGGGCTGCAGCGGCCATCGTCCTACGACGGCGTCACCTGGACGACGCGCAGGTCGCCGATATGCTCCAGTTCAGCGACAAAGGCGGCGAATTCGCCGGGCTTGAAGACGTTGCTGCCGGGGCTCCGGACGGGGCGCCCCATGACCATCACGTTGGCGTGGGTCTCTCTCGCGATGCGGCGCAACTGCTTGCGGATATCTCCCTCCCGGATGAGGCACTCAACGTGGGTGACGCCGCGCCGAGTAGCCTGGGCCGACATCAGAATAAAGTCGCCCATCTGCTCCATCTCCGTGGAGATGGTCTGGACGCGGCTGCTGCTGGTTCGCTCGAGGAAGTCGAGGTTGACGACGTACAAGAAATGGAGCGTGAGACCCGTAGTGCGCGCGCCAGATCGATGGCCGTGGCAACGGTGGACTTGCTGTCGGGGCCGCCGCGGATGGCGCAGATGATTCCGCTCATCGAGCATCTCCTTTGCTACTCGCGGGGCAACTCCTCAGACGCCCGCCCCAGATGGCCACATCCAGGCCACTCCTTAGCTGCTCGGCCTGGATTGTCAAATCCAGGCCACTCCTCAGCCGCCCGCCCCAGATGGCCACATCCAGGCCAAGAGAGCCACCTCAGCCGGCGGATCTGGCGATCCGCCGGGAGCGGCGCAATAGTTGCCAGAGTCCTCCGCCGCTCGGCCGGCGGATCTGACGATCCGCCTGGAGCACGAGAGCCCTCCACCGCTCGGCCTGGATTGTCAAATCCAGGCCAGTGAGAGGCCACCTCGGCCGGCGGATCTGA
>DOUV01000983.1:4477-4740 GCA_003520455.1 Chloroflexota bacterium
CTGACGATCCGCCGGGAGCGGCGAGCGGCAGAATCGTTACCCCCGAATGAACCATTCAAACAACGCACCGGCCGCGAAAGCGGCATCCCGGCCAGGAAGAAGAAGCGCCTCCAGTCGCCGGCGCCGGCGGGGCGTCCCCGCGAGCAGGTGAGCGCCAGGGTCCCGGCGACAATCCAACCGGCGAGCGCACTCCACGCGAGCAACCGGGCGTAGCGCGCCACGCTCCAGCCGCCCAGGAGCACGGTTATGATCGCCGCGCCCAC
>DOUV01000342.1 GCA_003520455.1 Chloroflexota bacterium
CAAATTCCTGGGTCCATTATAGAATTACGACTCAAACTACCAATTCTTTCGTAAGTTCGTATTCCTGCGTCAAGTGCATTCCATTTTCCGATCACGCTCTTAGGGAACTACATCCTGCTCTTGGCCTCGAGTATTAGGGTTACTTTACCACAACATCGGTAGCGAAGCTCTGGACCTCATTGATCGGCAAGGTACTTGCAACAGTGATTAACAGATTACCCTTAACAAATATGACCCGGTTGGGAAACTCGCCGTGAGTAAATTCAGTCGCCCATGCTGTCACCCCGTTAGCGAGTGTAATTTCCCGTTCACCCAAGAGGAGAGATCGAGCGGCGGTTACTGGGGGCTGGGTGGTTGTCACCAAAATGTCACCCCTATCCGTTGAATACTTGATGCTTGAAAGGATCGTAAACTTGATCTCGTTGCTGGTTTGATTATCAGCCGAATCTCCGCTGAAGTCTGGAAAGTACGTAAAAACGGACCCGGCAAATTTAGCAGATTCTTCAACGAGTACAGCTACCGAACGACCATCTGGGGACTCCACTTTCCCTTGAGGCAGTTCCATATATGTCACCATATCGGAAGGAGGAAGTGTTAGCGGAGCGCCAACTATGGCATTACCCACATCCTCTTTATTGGATGGGTTGATAGGTGTAACAACTTGTGAAGCGATGGCCGCTGCGCCAATGGCTAAGAGGCTAACCACCGTCACCGCTGAAATGAAGGCCTTGAGTTTAGTAGACATACTTCTCTCCTTATAGAACTCCTGTCAAGATGAGGTCTCTCACACGATTCAGGCCGCATTTCGTGCGTCACATTTCACTTTGGTAGAAACTCTTAGCAATTGAAGTTGTAGAAATCAGTCAGTGTCGACGCGAGGAAGCTCGCGCTATAGGAAGCGGCAACTGACCACAGCCCTGCCCGATAGCTCGCGCTTGAGTTGGCAAGTGCAGTATTGGTCGTGCCATAGACGCGGCCACTATCGCCACCAGCATACACTGTCCAGCCACTTCCATTCCACCAGTTAAGATTATGAGCGCTCCGACCCCAAGTCCCAAAACTGTATCCCGACCAGTTTATCCAAGATGCGCCTTTAGGTTGGTTACTAGCACAATCACCTTGAATCCCCTTTGCCCAAGATGCTGCGCCTACAAGAGGAATGTTTCCGAGCAGAAAGGCCATGACAAGAAAACCTATCACGAGCTTCCGCGCGAAATTATTGGAGACAACCAGTGAGCCAGGCAATTTGGATCTCCTTTGTGATATAGTCTTGGCACTAACAGCCGCGTAAGGTAGTTGGGCGCAAAAGGATCAATCCTAACCTCAGCATCAGACCGGCACCAAGTGGCGCTAGCAGTTTGAATTTTCGTGTGCTGCCCATTTTCAACCACTGCTCGGCCCGTTGGTTACGGTGCGCCCCCTCTCGAAAGCACGCTAGCGCACGAAAAACGTGAGACGCGACCTCCAAACACAACCACTATACCGGATTCCGCCCACGCTCGTAAGGTCAAACCCGGCCAACTTCGTGACCGCTTCCGGTCACTGATGTGGCCGGATCCGGACAGTGCAGGACCAATCGATACGAGCCTGAGTGACCCGGCGATGCATCCACCATCGCCGGCCAACACGCTCCCCACTCGCGCCGTCATTACCCGGGCGCGGCAGTGGTTGCGGACAGAGGTGGTCGCCGAAGGCATCGCGCGATCGGCGGATGAATCGGTTGCACCTTCATCGACTGTTCCTCACCTTGATTGCCGATAGGAGGAGAGCTCTCGTTCACCTGGCCTCCATTCGCTACATTCGACCCTGGCTCATCCACTCGCCACTTGTTGCTTCCCACCGGCCAGCGCTCGATTTGCTACCCCCGCAGGAGATTGGGAGGTATCGTCGTGTACCACTTGGTCGGCTCAAGGCCGCATGGTATAATTCGCCAATGAGTTCGACCGCGATTCGCAAGAGGAGGCAGCTATGCCATCAATAGGCATGCCCGAACTGGTTTTGATTCTGGTCGTCGTCCTCATCGTCTTTGGCGTTGGGCGACTCCCAGAGGTCGGCGGCGCACTGGGCAAAAGCATCCGTGAGTTCCGCAACGCATCGACCCTCGACGATGAGGAACCGGTCGAGACGAAAGAGGCAAAAAAGACCTCCGACGCCAGCTGAACAGAGACGGGCATGCGCCGCCGCCTCCTCGTCGGGCGGCGGCTTTGCTTTAGAGTGTTTGGTGATCGCGCTGCTCGCCGTATAATGGTCCTGCTCGATCCAACGCTCCCGTATCGACCTGCGTCTTGAAGGACCTTTCCATGTCTGCACTTGATCCCAAACCGCTGGCATCTCTCTGTATTCATGGTCATTTCTACCAGCCGCCCCGTGAGGACCCTTTCACCGGCGAGATTCCAGCCGAGCACGGAGCTGAACCGTACCGGAATTGGAACGAGCGCATCCATGCAGAGTGCTACCGGCCCAACGCCACCCTGGGGAACCTCGAGCGAATCAGTTTCAACGTCGGCCCGACGCTCTTCCGCTGGCTGGCCGAGCATGACCCATTGACCACCCAGCGCATCGTTCGCAGCGACCGCCACAATCTCTTGCGCTACGGCGTCGGCAACGCGATGGCTCAGGTCTACAACCACACGATCTTGCCGCTGGCCAGCCACCGCGACAAGGAGTTGCAGGTCGCCTGGGGCATCGCCGATTTTGAGCATCGCTTCGGTCGCCCGCCGCAGGGAATGTGGCTGGCCGAGACGGCGGCCGACAACGAGACCCTCGACGTACTGGCGGGGCGCGGGATCCAGTTCACGATCCTGGCACCGTGGCAGGCCGAGCCCGTTGACCTCGACCCAACCCAGCCCTACCGGATCAAGCTCCCCTCGGGGCGGAGTATCATCGTCTTCTTCTATGAGCGCGAACTCAGCGGGCGCGTCTCGTTCGACCCGGGAATCACCAGCAATGCCGACAGCTTCGCGCAGTGGCACGTCCTGCCGAAGCTGCGCAGCGACAAGCTCGAGCGCGCCGAGCCGCAACTCATCACCATTGCCACCGACGGCGAGCTCTACGGCCACCACCAGAAGTTTCGCGACCTGTTCCTGAACCACCTCGTCAACGGCTCGGGTCGCCACGCCGGCCTGGCGGTGACCTATCCGGCGCTCTGGCTGCGCGATCACCCCGTGCGGCACGTGACCGGCATCCGCGACAAGACGTCGTGGAGCTGTCATCACGGCGTCTTGCGCTGGAGCGGCAACTGCGACTGCACCTGGGGAGACGGGACCTGGAAGGCCCGCTTGCGAGCCGCCTTCGACCGGCTCGCCGGTCGCCTCGACGCGCTCTACGAGAGCCAGGCGCTTCGCCTGAGCCTGGAGCCCTGGCCGCTCCTGGAGCGTTACATCCAGGTTGTCCTCGGCCAACAGTCGGCGGACGACCTCATCCAGAGCGCCGCCAGCCGGCCCGTGACCGCGGCCGCCCGGCGGCGGTTGGCCCTCCTGCTCGAGGCCCAGTACTACCGCCAGTGGATGTATACCTCCTGCGGCTGGTTCTTCGACGACCTCGACCGGATCGAGCCCAAGAACAACATCGCCTACGCAGCGCGCGCTGTCCTGGTCGCCCGGCTCGCCACGGGTAAGGATCTTGGCCCGGCCTTCGGAGCCGACCTGGGCCAGGTCGTGAGCCCTCGTACCGGGCTCCGCGGCGACACAGTCTATCAGCACGCCCTCACCACGTCACGCCCGCCAGAGCTGGCCTGAGTCGGGAAAAGGAGCGGGCCGCACGCGAGCACCTGCACACTGTCACCTTCTCCCTGAAAACAAGAAAGAGGTGAAGCCGTCGAAGCGTAGAGAACATCTGTGGGGGGGAGCGACTTTAAAGACGCAGGAGGAAATCTCGGGCGAGACTATGAGTAGGCCCTGACGAAGCTTCGAGATCACGCCCTCGGGACTTCTCGCTCTGATCAAACGTCGAAATCCGCTCGGCTCGCTGCTCTAGCTTCCGATCTCGCGCTGTACTATTCGGGCGGGAGGGATAATCTGCGATCCTATCTCCCTGGTCCGGGTCCTTCGAGCGCGTCGCTGAGCACTTCGGCCAGATGCAGGGCGCGGCGGCCGGTGCCGTGCTTGATTTGCTGGCGGCATGATACGCCGTCAGCGATGATGATCGCCTCAGGGTGTGCCGCACGGATCGCTTTGAAGAGCGCGCGCTCGCCCATTGCCTGTGAGATGCGGTAGTGTTCAACCTCGTAGCCGAACGCCCCCGCCATGCCGCAGCAGCCGGCGTCTATCTCCGTCACGTTGAGGCCAGGCACCGCCCGTAGCACCGCCAGGGTGGGCGTCGTGCCGATCAGCGCTTTTTGATGACAGTGACCGTGCAGCAGCACGTCACGCGGCGCCGCGTGCGGGTGAAGGGTTAGCTTGCCGGCCACCTGCTCCGTGTCCAGAAACTCGTCGAAGAGCAATGTCTGCTGCGCGACCAACGTGGCCGAGCTGTGCCGCACGAAGTCAGGGTACTCCTCGCGCAGCGCGCTAACGCAACTCGGCTCGAAACCGATGATCGGGATACCCTGCTCCGCCAGGGGCGCGAGCTGCGCCACGTTGTACTCGGCGTTGCGGCGGGCCTCCGCAAGCATCCCTTGCGAGATCATCGGCCGGCCGCAACAGCGATGATCTGTCAAGACGACCTCGTACCCGGCCGCTTCGAGGACCTGCGTGGCCGCGATTCCAATCCGAGGCTCGTTGTACTCGAGGAAGGTGTCGTGGAAGAGGGCCACCCGGCCATTGGTCTGGCGCCGTCCTGGTCGGTGGCGTTTGAACCAGGTACTGAAGGTTGGTCGCGCGAAGGCTGGCAATGACCGGCGCCGGTCGATCCCCACGAACCGTTCCAGCCCCAGGCGCACGACCGGGTTGCGGAGGACCCAGTTGGAGAAGGGCGCGGTCGCCGATCCCAGGCGGCTCAGCGCCGCAATCTGACCGAAGAGGCGGGAGCGCAGTGGTAATCCGTGCACGGCGTGGTATTTCGCCAGGAATTCGTACTTCAGCCGGGCCATGTCCACCTGTGACGGGCATTCCGCCTTGCACGCCTTGCACGCGATGCACAGATCGAGCACCTGGTGCATCCGCGGACTCGTTAGCTCCTCGGGCGGTAGCAGACCGGAGAGTGCGGCGCGCAGGGCGTTGGCCCGGCCCCGCGTCGAGTGCTCCTCTTCGAGTGTAACCATATACGAGGGGCACATCGTCCCCGTCGTGAGCTTACGACACACGCCTGACCCATTGCACATCTCCACAGCACCGGCGAAGCCGCCATCGCGGGAAAAATCGAGGTGCGTCGGCACGTCGATCGTGCGGTAGCCCGGACCGTAGCGCAGGTTCGCGGTCATATCTGGCGCTTCGACGATTTTGCCGGGGTTCATGATGCCGTGTGGGTCGAAGGCGGCCTTCACCTCGCGAAAGGCCTGGTAAAGGCGCGGCCCGAACGTCTTTTCCAGCCAGAGGCTGCGCGCCAGGCCATCGCCGTGCTCGCCGCTCATCACGCCACCGTAGCCCGCCACCAGATCGCTGATCGCCGTGGCGATGTCGCGCATCTTCGCGATCTCGTCGGCCCGTTTCAGGTTGATCAAGGGACGAATATGGAGGCACCCAGCGCTGGCATGCGCGTAGAAGGCGGCGCGTGTTTGGTACTCTGCCAGAATACGCTCGAAGTCGCGGATGTATGCCGGGAGTGCTTGGGGCGGAACGGATGTATCCTCCACGAAGGGGATCGGTTTCCAGTCGCCCTTCATACTCATGAGCAGGCCTAACCCCGCTTTGCGTACCGACCACACGTTCGCTTGCGCCGCGGGAGTCAAGGCGCGGACAAATGGCCCGCGGATCCCTTGCCGTTTCAGGTGCGCCTCGAGCCCGTTGAGCCTGGCCGCCAGGTCGGCCTCAGATTCCCCGTAGAACTCGACCGCCAGCAACGCTCCTGGTTGCCCCTCGACGAACGTGAGTTGCCGGGCGTACAGCGGCACCTGGCGTGTCAGGTTCAGCAACATCTCATCCAGGAGTTCGACCGCTGAGGGCTGGCACTCCAGGATGATGTTAACGGCATCCATCGCGGCCGTCAGGCTGTCGAAATGGATGACGTCGAGCGCGGTGCGCGGCGGCCTGGGCACCAGGTTCAGGGTCAGTTCGGTCATCACAGCCAGCGTCCCCTCAGAGCCGGCCAGCAATTTGGCGATATTGAACGGGCGACCGGCGACGAACTCATCCAGGTTATAGCCGCTGGCACGTCGCCAGTGACGCGGCCAATCCTCCCGAATCTCGGCCTCGTGCTCTCGCACGATGCGCGCCACCTCGCGGTGGATGCGAGCCTCCAATCCGTCGCCCTGGCCTAGTTGCCCGACCCGAGCCGGATCGGTCGCTGCGAACGTCGTCTCGTGACCATCGGCCAGCACGGCGCGGACCGTGAGGGTGTGATCCACGCTGCGGCCGTACAGGATCGAATGAGAACCCGCCGCGTTATTGCCGATGACGCCGGCGAGTGTCGCCCGGTTGGCACTGGCCGGGTCCGGGCCGAACATGAGGCCGTGCGGCTTGAGGTGCGCATTGAGATGATCCAGGATCACACCGGCTTCGACGCGCACCCGGCGTTCGTCAGAGTTGACCTCGAGAATCCGGTTCATCATTTTCGAAAAGTCAAGATGAATTCCGGGTCCTACTGCCTGGCCACCCAGGCTGGTCCCGCCCCCACGTGGTAACACCGGAACGCCATACCGCGCGGCGACCTCGATCGTCGCCACCACGTCTGATCGATCCCTGGGGATCACGACCCCGAGCGGCTCGATCTGGTAAATGCTCGCGTCCGTGCTATAGAGCGCACGCGAGTAGCGGTCGAACCGCACTTCACCTGCGATGGATTGCTGCAGTTCAGCCTGAATCTCGTCTCTTCGCTGTTGCGTCACGTGAGTCTCATCCTATCTATTACCCACAAGTTGG
>DOUV01000502.1 GCA_003520455.1 Chloroflexota bacterium
CTCGCCCACCTCCATGGTCGCCAGGAAGCGCAGATCCAAACTGCCCCGCTCGTCCAGAATCTGGGCGATGAGCGCCTGGAGACGCGGCGCTTTCTGGTTGGCCAGACCCGCCGGGTGGAGACACGCAACCACGTCGGCGAGCGGGGCCGCGGCGAGGAGCTCCCAGTCTGGGAAGCGGGCGTGCAGCCGGGCCAGCGCGCGCTCCTGGTTGGGGTGCGAGGTGTTCTGGCCGATGATCGCCCGAACCAGGGCATCAATCGGCTCGCGCCCGCCAGCGGCTGCCTCCGGCCGGCCGTAGTTCTCTTCCAGCAAATCGCGGACGCGGTGACTCTTCGCCCCGTAGTCGAGGCGGCTGAGAGAATCGGGGAGCACGACACTCCGTTTCTGGCGCGCCGCTGCCCGGCTCCGCACGGCGCGCTGGCTGTCCTGCTGTTAGCCGGGCCGCCCTTCCTGGCGCTGCGCGCTCGGGCAGACCGAGATGATCTTGTCGATGGCGATGTATGTCTTTGAGCCGCCTTTCTCGAGCAGCAAGATGCCGTCTACCACGCGCCTGGCCGTCCCACTGAAGGCGGCGTCGCGGCCGCAGAAGACGTCAATCTCCTGCCCCAACAGGCAGGTGGCGAGAAACGTGTCCATCCGGGTGGACCTCCTTCAGAATGCCGCCGATGCCGTTCGGCAACTGATGGTATGAGGCAATCCCACGATGGGGCGTTTCCTGCAAGATCGAGTCCACGACGCGCAGGGCTCCGAGGGTGACGCCCGCGGTGCTCTGGCCCGGGAAAATCGAGTCGCCGACCATCCACAGACCCTCGACCGGAAGGCGCGGGCCGAGGGCCGTCCCCAGGCTCGTCTGGGGGAAGCCGCCGACGAGGCCGTGGGTCCGGCGCGTGTAGCGCTCGAAAGTCACCGCCGACACTACCCCGCACATGGTAGACACCGGCGCGGGCCAGGTCAAGCGCGACGGCCCCGAAGAGCGCCGTACCGGCACCAATAACGATCGTCGCCATGGGTGCCCTTACCGGGGAATCAAGGGCGGGTCGCGCGATGGCGGATGTGGAGGAGCGTCTGCCGGGCAGCCTCGGGCGCGGCGCCTTCGATGTACAGCCCCGGAATGCGCGCGACGATACCGGCGTGGCGTTCGAAGGCCTGACCGCCAAACGCAAAGAGTGGCCGGGGCTCCGGCAGCGCCGCGACCATCTCCCCCACCGGGACGAGTTGGCCGGCCGCTTCTAACGTGGCCGCCGAGAGGGCCAGCATGGCCGGTTGCAGGGTCTCGAGCGCGTCCTGCAGGTCGATCAGCGGTACATTTTGGCCGAGGTAGAGAAGCCGCAACCCCTGCCGTCTCAAGAATAGCGTAAACAGGAGAATGCCCAACTCGTGGTGTTCGCTCGGCGCGCACCCGGCGATCACCAACGGCGCATCGATGTTTACGGGCTGTGTGTTGATCAGGCTCATGACTTTTCGAACGAGAAAGGCCGTCGCGAAGTGCTCGACCGGAATCGGCAATTCGTCCCGCTGCCACCGCTCGCCGACCTCGACCATAACCGGTTGGATGAGGTGAGTGATGACGTCTTCAACCGGGTAGATCGCGAAGGCTTCGCCCACCACCAGCTCCGCCCTCTGCTCGTCAAAGGCGAGGAAGGCATCCAGGAGGCGCTGCGCCAGCGAGCCCCACTCCAGGGGCTGCTCGAGTTCGACCGTCCGGCGGTGCTCGCCAGGCACAACGCTCAGTGGCTCTTCGCCTCGCGAGATGTGCCGGAAGAGCTCGATCGCCTGGCTGATTGTCAACCCGCTCTCGACGCGCTCCCGCAACCACCGGATCAGGGCGATGTCGCGCTCCGAGTACAAACGGTAATTGCTGGCGGTTCGATCCGGCTCGGGGATGCCGTACCGGCGCTCCCAGGCGCGCAGAGTGGCGGCGGGCACGCCCGTTTCTCGCACGACCGCTTTGGTGTTGAAGATGGGCACATCTGAGTAGGCTTCCAGGTCCGGTTCGGCCACGCCAACTCCTGTATTCCCCGACGCCCGCTCGGCGCCAGGCGGAGCGCAAACATCGCCGTCGCCCCGGTCAATCCATCGGCTCTTGCAGGGTTTGAGGTGAAGGTGGGGGTGCTTCGCACTCCCACCTTCACCTCCGTTCCATCATGAGCCAATCCATCGATCGGAGCGACGGGGGTCGAATCTTCGTCGAGGGTCGGGGAATGATAACTCTTGCGCAGGGATTCGTCAAGGGTTTGCATAGTGTTGCGCGCACTCGTGACAGGCGTACAGGGCGATGGCCCACGGTCGAGCACATGGCTGGCAGTCTCATCTGGTCGCCAGGGGGGAAGTCCAACCGGCGGCTCACGTGTTGAGAGCGAGGCGCACCGCCAGGTAGAGCCAGAGACCGGCGGCGTTCAGGAGGGCGGCCCGCATGACCAGCCGGTACTGATCCAGCATCGCGAGCTGGCCGGTGACGAGCCTTCTCATCGGGCGAAACAGCCAGAGACCGAAGCCGATGTATCCCAGCAGCAGGAGGACGGCATCGGCCGGACCGAACCGCCAGGCCGCCGCGCTCACCAATCCCAACAAGCCCACGATCGAGAGCGCGCCGGCCCCAACCAGCGCGGGCCGGACTCCGAAGCGCACGGCCAGGGTCTGGTCGCCGCGGCGGCGATCCTCTTCCACCTGGTAGATCTGCGAGATTGGGTAGAAGCCCGTCACCAGCAGTGCCGCAGAACTGGCACCGAGCCAGGCGAGCGGGCTGGCCAGTCCCGTCCCGGCCGGCTGGGCCGTCAACCAACCGGCCCCAAAGGCCAGATATCCCTGTCCCACCGCCACGATCAGGAGCGCCGCCCACGTGCGGCGCTTCCAGCGGGTGGCCGGGTGCGAGTAGCCCAGCGAGAGCCAGAACATCGTCGCGTAGATCAGCGCTGCTCGGATGTTCAACGCCAGGACGACGCTGAAGCCCAGGAGTTGCCAGGCGAGACTGAAGGGGAGGAGGGCCGGCACGACCGGAGGCGGTGCCACCAGGCCACCAATCGGCCCCGCGTCTCGGTCGTAGTAGGAATTGAGCGCGGTGCCTCCGGCGTAGCCGAAGATATGGAACGCAACAAAGACGGCCAGTCCCTTGACAGTCGGGCCGCCTCCGGCCAGCACGTAGCCCCACAAGAAGATTGGCGCGAGGAGAAGCTGGAAATGGAGCCGGAGGTGGATCAGAAGCGCGCGGATGACGTTGCCCGGCGCTGTGCTCGCAGGTATGCCCATTCGTCGGGTTCCTCCGCCTCCAGAATGGTCAACCGTGGGAACAGGGTTGGGAGCTCGCCCGGGGCGAGGAGAAAGGTTGGGTTGAAGTCGGGATGTGACGCCAGGCGCTTGTGGGTGTAGGTCGCGTAGAGGAGAGTCCCGCCCGGCCGGAGCAGCGCTTCCAACGTGGGGGCCAGGCCTCGCGCGAGGAAACGAACCACCACGATCAAGTCGAAGGTCGCCGGTGCCAGGCAGGGCCAGTCCAGGTCGGCCTGAACAAAGAGAACCCGCGACCCCAGCCCGCGGCGCTGCGCCTCCGCGCGTGCGCCCCGCAGGGCTGTGACGCTGCCGTCAACGCCCAG
>DOUV01000062.1 GCA_003520455.1 Chloroflexota bacterium
GTAGGCGGCGGGGGTGGGGGGTGAGGTCCACCGGCACGCCCCACGACACATCCAGTGCACGCTCCCGCCCATCCAGATCCCACACCTCGCCCTGGATGGCAATATGGTCAACGTGGGCAGTGTAGGTGACGGTCAAGGACAGGCCGTTGGTGAGTGTGGCCGTCTGGACAAGACAGGTCGAGTCGGCCGCCGAAGCGCCGGTGGCGCACGGCGCTACGCTACCCGATACGGCCAGATCCGGCTCAGGGGACGGGACAAAGGCGACATCGTCGATCCACAGGGTTTCCTCCGCCTGCAACCTGGCTGCTACGACGGCGCGGGCGAAGGCAGCATCGGCCGGCGCTGTGAGCTCGCGGCGGATGAGGCGCCAGGTGGCAGCGTTCCAGTGCAGCGGGACGGCCAGTTGCGGATCGCCCAGGGGCCGGCTGTCGCCATCCAGCCACTGCACGTAGAGGCCGCTGGTACGGTACGGGCCACGCCAGAGGGTCATCTGCCACAGGCTGGGTGGACCGTCCGTGGCGGAAACGTAGCCTGTGGCACTGCGCCACCAGGCGGAGATACGGTAGCGCTGGCCAGGGACGACGGGCACGGGATCGCCGGCACCGGCGGCGAAGGCCGGGAGCTCGCTGGTGCTGGCAAACTGGAGTGAGGCGTCGCCGCTGTGGGTCGGTGAGACGACGACGCTGACGTCCAGGCCACCGTTGGTCAACTGAGCCCAGCCGGCCAGCCCCTCTTCGAAGCCGGGGTTGACCACCAGGTTGGGTTTGGTGACCTGGCCGGCATCGCTGAGGTCGCGCAGCCACAGGGCCGGTGCCGAGGTTGACACCAACTCGCCTCCGTCGAGCTGCAGGCCGGTAACCCGGCCCTCAGAGGAGAGGGAGAGGGCGAAACCATTCGCTGTCGCCAGCGTGTAAGCGGAGGCTGCCGGCCTGCTCGCGATGCTGTGGCCGGCCCCACTGAGAGCCAGCGACAGCAGCGTCAGCAATCCCACACCGAAGGCAAAGAAGCGAGCAGTGTTCATCGTAATCCTCTGACCGGATCTTCGGGCGATCACAGCGGCGCGGCGTCAGGGCAGGTGACTCAGAACGTCAGCGCCTTGGTCAGCGTGCCGTTAGCCACCACCGCCCACACCAGTACCCGCCCCTGGCGCACGGCCGGGGTGACCGAAACCACCACCGACTGGCCCACGGCGACAATCTTTCCGCTCGGATCCAGACCTTTGCCTGTGGTTGTGGCCTGGAAGGAGTAGCCCTTGCCCGTCCGCGGTTGGGCCACGTAGTCCAGGTCGGCGATGGCGGGGAAGGTGCGCTTGATCCGCGCCAGGGCCTCGTCCTCACCGGCCGGCAGCGCCCCCTCCTGGGTCATCACAAACACGCCCAGGGACGCCGATTCGATGTCTGCGGTCAGGTCGCCGCTGACTTCGCCGTCCCCGAGGCTGACCGAGGCCAGCGCGTCTTCGAGGACGCCGAAGTAGGTGGCGCCGGCCAGGCTGATGGCGGCATCCACGCTCTGTTGCGCCTCGACGGGCAGGGTGATGGTGCCAGTTCGACCGCCGGCCGACTTCACGCTCACACTGATGCCGAGCACCCTGGCGGCGTAGTTGCGAATGGCCTCCTGGGCGTCGTATGGGGTCGCCCGCTCCCCGGCCTCGACGGTGATGGGAACCGGTGTGCGGCCAGGCGTAGTGCCGGCCGGCTGCCCCCCGCAACCGGGCAGGAAGAGGGTGCCAATCAGCAGAGAGGTGAGAACTATCAGGCGAGTGGCGTACATTGTTCAACCTCCGCGTGTCTGTTCAAGTGGATGGAAAGAAGATATGAAGCACGAATCATATGACCAGGCGACCTGGCACCCGCGCTTGCCCGGACACCTGTTGTATGCTATACCGTGACTGATCGATTGCTCGTTGTAGAACGGCCCTGACAGGCTGTGGAGGTGTGCTGATGCCTTCTCCCTTTCCCGGCATGGACCCCTACCTCGAACACCCGCGCTTCTGGCAGGATGTGCACGATACCCTGATCGGCGAGATCCGTAATCAACTGGTTCCCCAACTCCGGCCGCGCTACGTGGCCCGGCTGGTACCCCAGCGGGTCATGGACCAACCAGACAATGGCGAACTCCGCGTCATGTTCCCCGACGTGTCGGTGATTCGCCGGCCACCGGTGAAGCCACTTCCGGTGCCGGCCGGCGCAGCCGTGGCCATCACACCGCCCCCAGTCAAGACCGTGAACGTGATGCGTGTGCCATTCCGCCAGGTGTCTGTCGAGATTCGCGACGTGACTTCTGGCCTGCTGGTGACCGCCATCGAGCTCCTCTCGCCGGCCAACAAACGCCGCAGTACGAAGACCCGCGAGGATTACCTGCGTAAGCGCGATACCCTGCTGGCGTCTACCACCCATTTGCTGGAGGTCGACCTGCTGCGCCGGGGCGAACGGCTGCCGCTGCGGCCCCCGCCACCGACGACGCCCTATTACGTCGTCCTCAGCCGCGCAGACCGCCGGCCTGACGCCGATTGTTGGCCGATACGACTGCAAGACCTACTCCCCGTCGTTCCTGTCCCGTTGCTGTCCCCCGACCCGGACGTTCCCCTGGACCTGGGCGCTGCCTTGCGGAAGGTCTACGACCAGGCCGGCTACGACCTGGACGTGGACTACACCGTCGAGCCGTTCCCCCCGCTGGAGGGTGAGGACGCCGTGTGGGCGGCGGAGATCCTGGAGAAGGCCGGCCTGCGTTAGCTCCAAGACGTTGAATCGCATCCAGGCAGGCCAGTAGCTGTTGGCAATGTCCCGCCCGGCGGTCCACGTTGGGCCGCCGTCGGTGGGGCGGGCGTAGTAGACGTCGTAGCCGTTCCCTGCTTGCTCCGTCCAGACGACGTGCAGGCGGTTCTGGGAATCCACGGCCAGCGTGCGCCCAACGGCGCCACCGGAGGAGCCGCCGGTGTTGCTGACCTGGTACTCCGCCCCCCAGTTCGCGCTGACCCCCTGCGAGCCAGGCGTGGCGGTCGGCGTGGGCGTCGGGGTGCCGGTGTCACCAGTGGGAAACGCCAGGTCGGCGACTTGGCCGGCAGTGGCGTAGACCACGCGGCCCTCGGCTACCTTCGTATCCACGTAGTCCAGGAAGCGGTCCAGAGCTGCCAGGGCCGCCGGGTCCGGCGGGTTCTCCCCCCGGTCGCCAACCGCGTACTCGTTGATGTGCGAGACAAACCCCCAGGCGGCGATACGCTCAGACCGGTTCTCCTCCATGTAGGCCAGCGCCGCGTCGAACTGCTGGCGGAGCTGGTCGAAATTGGCGTCGGTCAGGACGTCCACCATGCCTGCGCCGGGCAGGGACATCCACCCGGGGGGTACGTGATCTACGAAGACCATGCCACCCGCGGGGTTGTCGGTGCAGATGTTGCGGTTGGCGTAGTCCGGCCGCCAGGGGAACATCAGGTTGCCCGTCTCTTCCCACATGTCATTGCCGGCACCGATCTGGTTGTCGCACAGCTCGCCGAAGGGGTTCCTCCCGCCATCCGGCGACATGTTCTCCGTGCCGACCGTCATCCCCAGCGCCAGGCCGGCTTCGATGGCCTGCGATGCGGCTTCCTGGGCACCCCCCGGGCCGGCGTTGGACGCCTCAATCATGAAGCCCGAGGTCAGGTCCGACGTGATACCGCAGAAATCCTGCAGGTTCTGAAACGCGTCGTCTATGTGTTCAGTACGATGGGCGTGGACGCCCACCTCGTGCCCCGAGTCGAGCAACTGCTGGAAAATGTGATTTTCTCTCTGGTAGGTGCACAGTCCCCTGGACGTGCCGTAGACCACCTCCCACGACCCCCTGGCCCCGTGGTCGTTCAGCACGCCGGCCATGCCCTCAATGGCCGCGATCATGTTGTCGGCCACCTGGGTGTCCAGGTTCGTCATCCCTGGATCGGTGTAGGGTGCCCAGTCGCCCTGCACGTGGGTGTGGATGGCGTAGAAGAAGTACAACGGCGGCACTTCCTCGGATGTTGGGAGGCGATAGCGCTTGATAGTGGTCGCGCGCTCGTCGCCGTCCTCGATGTGGAAGTAGGACACGTAGACCTTGCCATCGTGGATGGCGAGTTCTGTATGCCGGGTGTCGTCATCGGCCGGCGTGGCGTCGTTGTCGGAGACGAGGAAGTAGGCTGCGCTCCCGTCGGGCCCGGCCAGCCGCACCCAGGCCTGTCCGATGACCCCTTCGTCCTGGCTGCGGTCGGCCGGCATGACTGTAAAGCCCCAGACCTCAACACCGCCGTAGCGAAGGCGGCTCGTGGTGTACAGTGGCCGATCGTTGCCGAAGGGGTCCTCCACAACAGTACAGCCAAGCAAATCCCAGTCCTGCTCGTAGCGACAATCCATCAGACCATCCTGCGTAAACCCGGGCTCACCCGCCGCCCGGGGAGAACTCAGCAATCGATACTCGCCGTCGATGAAATCCATCACGCCGGGGAAGGGAGCCTGCTGTGGGTTTTGCAGGATGCGAGGGCCGCCGGCACCGTCATCCACGGCCACCTCCAGGGTGACGGGATCGAGGCCGTACAGCGCAAATCCCGTGACCGGCGCGCCCGAAGCTCCCCCAAGCTCCACCACCCAGACGAAGAGGCTCCCATTGAGAAGGGCTGCACCGGGATCATCCGATTTGTACGTCTGGGAGCCCTTTTCCTTACTCGACTCCAGCAGCGCGGTCTGCCGGTCGAACGTCCAGTCGCTGTGGTAGCGCCGCACGACGGTGTGGGCCATCCGCCCCCCTTCGGCAAGGTACGTGGCCTCGAAGACCAGGAAGAAGGCACCGTCAGCGCATAGCAGTTGGTGGTCGGTGAAGTCGCCGGCCTCGTGCGGATCGCCGGGGCCGTAGAGGACGTGCGGATCGTCCGGGAAGAGGTCGGCGGTGCGGTCGGTCCAGGTTCCGGTTTCACCGACGTCAAACACTTTCAACACGATGAATCTCTCAGCCGGCCCACCGCCCTCGGGCTGCACGACTTGACGCAGGGCCAGGTAGGCCCGATCACCCACGAAACAGAGTTCCGGTCGCGAGATGCCCTCGCTGTAGAGGACCGTCTCCTCGTACACCCAACTCTCGGGTGTGGACGTGGCGGTGGGGGTTGCCGTAGGTGTAGCGGTGGCAGGAGGTGTAGGCGTGTCGGGGGGCCAGGGCCGGCGCCAACGAGTGACGGCTATCGGCAAGTATACGCGGCACGACTCGTTCGCAGCCGTGGCCATGACGTCCACAACATCCACGCGCCCGTCGCTGTTCACGTCGCTGACGCAGTCGGAGGCCGTCGGCGCCGTAGGTGTGGCCGTGGTCGTTGGCGATGGCGATGGCGTCGCGGTCGGCGTTGGGGTCGGCGTCGCGCTGGCAGCCTGGGCGCGGTCGGCCATCTCGTGAACCGCCGCCGCGAAGTAGACCTCGTCCAGGCCCTCGGGGTAGGCATAGCTGCTGGCGTCGGTCCAGTCTGACGGCGCCGCGTTGGCCGCGTTGTCGGGCAGGTCGGTGCGGACACTGACGGTGGGGTCCACTTCGAGAACGTAGTTGCGGGCCGGGTTGATCTTGACCCAGCCCTCTCCCCCCTGCACCCGCCTCTCCCAAGATGGGGTGAGGGCCTCCAACGCCTGCCGGATGTGAGGATGGTCCGGCGCGGTCTGGACGTGATCCACCACACTGGCCAGGATCATGCCCTCGAGATCGGAGATGTTGGTCAGTGCATCGTCGTAGAGCCGCGCCGCCTCCCGCAAGTCCCAGAAGGCGTTGGCCTCGCCCGGCGTTGCCACGTCGGCCGGCCAACCCCCGCCGAAAACGCTCCGGTCAGCCAGGGCCTGGGTGACGGGGCGAGAGTAGATCTGTTTGACGCCGTCCGAGTAGGTCGCGAGCGGGAAATCCTCATCCAGTTCCAAAGTGCCGTTCAGGTCCAGATCCGGTGTCTGGCAACCGTTGCCCGGATCGGTCATGGTGGTGTAGCGGCCGTCGCCGTTGCCGTCGAAGAAGACGCGGTGGAGCGGATCGCCGGCATCGTAGGTGAACTGGCTGTAGTCCACGCCCAACGTCAGCGGCCCGTACGTCAGATAGCGCGGGTTGACCGCGTCCAGGCCCTCTCGCCGGCCGGCGGGACAGTCCAGGCTCACCCGGCCCAGATCCACCGTAGCGATCTGGCTGGAGACGGGCGATTCCCACTGGATGACGTAGCGCAAATGGCCGCCCAGTCCGGCTCCGTGTTCGGCCGCCACGGCAACGACGATGTTACCGCCGTTGGAGGAGCCCAGCAGGCCGATGTTGTCGTGCAGGACGGGCACCGGCAGCCGGTCGTCGATGGTGTTGCCCGCGGCATCGGCCAGTTCGCCGGCTGCGTAGCGAATGACGTCGCGCAGGGCAGCGATACTGTTGGGGCCGCGGTAATCATAGGCTCCGTCGCTGCTGCGGCCCGAAAGCGGGTCCGTGCCACCGGGGAAGAGGAAGACAATGCGGATCACGTCCTCAGCCCGGGGTAGAACGGGTCGGAGTGTGCCTTCGCTGCTGCCGCCGGGGACAAAGATCAGCACCGGCGCGCCATCGGCGTAGCGGGCATCGCCGGCCGTCGCAGGGGCGAAGATGCGGACAGCGAGGGCGCCGCCGGGAACGCCGGTGCTGGTCGATGGGAGATCGACATCGATGGTAACCGGTGTCGCGGCAGGGGAGGCGGCTACCCCGGAAGGTGAACCGGCACGCGCCAGCCCGGCGGTGACAGCGAGGGCCAGCAGCGTGAGAGTCACGATGAAGGCTGCGGAGCGGTTCACGGTCTTGTCCCCCTCAATCCGGGGTGGAGGGGGTTTGGCGTACGGCGGCGGCGCGCGCCAAACCCCTTCCACCCCCACATTCCGAGAAGTTCCACGAAGCCGCGATCCTCGGGCTGAGGCCAGGAAGCTCTCGGCTTCGTATGGAAGCCAACTGCGCGTTGTTTATTATGCTAGAGGCCGGATATGAAGAAGGTGTGAAGGCCGTGAAGAAAACTTGTGAATCGGCAGGGGGAGGGAAAGGGCCGGCACCGGCCTTCTTCGCATTCCGCGCCCCGCGGGCTACAATTCCCGCTACGACTGATAGTCTCACGCTCTGCCATAAGTGGACCCTGCGGATCCATTCTCGACTGGCGGTGGCTTCCATGATATCCCGTCGCTGTCTCACCCAGTATCCCCAAACGGTCCCCGGTGGGTTCCGGGAGCGTCAGGAGCACCCCGAGTTGCTCGACGGCGACCACGGCACCCTGGCCGAAGTTGCCGAGAGCCTGGACGACCTCACCCGGATCAACACCTGCCTGTTTGGCATCGCCGCGACACTTGATCCACTCAAGCGGCGCGTGCGAGCCGCGCCCAAACCGGTCAGCGTGCTCGATCTGGGCACCGGCAATGGTCATCTCGCGCGCGCCCTCGCCAACTGGGCCTTTCGCGAGCACATCGCCCTGCGCCTTCTGGCCGCCGACGTCAACCCGCGCCACGTAGCCGTCGCCGCGGCCGAGCTGCATCGTGCCCCAACGACGTTCCCACCCCGCCCTCCACGCGGCGGCGTGCATCTCCTGGCGGCCGATGGCCGCCGGGTCCCGCTGGCGGATAACGCCGTGGATTACGTCATCTCGTC
>DOUV01001007.1 GCA_003520455.1 Chloroflexota bacterium
GCTATTTTCAGGAGAGGATCATTCCAGCGATGGAGGTTGGGTCGCCAACCAATCTGGTCCGCTGTGTCGAACAGGGGAACGATCACGGCTGGTTACGAGGTCGAACTGCGTCCTGGCATGGAGGGACCCGCCGCGCTCTACGGCCCGCCGTGTTCAGGTGGTCGTGGAGCGCGGTGTGTTTCCCGACCTGAATCTATCGGCCGTCTGCAGGGTATCTATCCCGAGCTGGAACAAACGAGCAGGGTCACCGGCACGATCGCTTCGATGGCGGTGGCTGTAAGGTCGAGACCAAGAGATGCCCCAAGTTTTCCACCGCAGTACCAATACTATTTCCAGAGTGATCATTTTTGGCACGGTGTTCATCGTTGCGGGGATTCTCCTGGTCGCGTGGCTGATTGTTCGCTCCCCGTACGCTACGGCGGTTGGCTTCGAACGCGAGCAGCCGGTGCCGTTCAGCCACAAACACCACGTCAGCGACGATGGGATCGACTGCCGCTACTGCCACACCTCGGTGGAGACCTCTTCGTTCGCCGGGATTCCTCCCACCCAGACCTGCATGAACTGTCACTCGCAGATCTGGGCCCAAAGTCCGGTGTTGGAGCCCGTTCGGCAAAGCTGGCAGACGGGCCAGCCAATCGTTTGGACAAGGGTCGATAATTTGCCCGACTTCGTCTACTTCAACCACAGCATCCATGTCCAAAAGGGGATCGGATGTTCGACGTGCCACGGGCGGGTAGATCAGATGCCGCTCGTCGCGAAGACCCAGTCCATGCAGATGCAGTGGTGCTTAGCCTGCCACCGCAATCCCGAGAAGTACGTGCGGCCGCGCGACCAGGTCTTCAATATGGAGTACCAGCCGCCAGCCAACCAGCTCGCCCTCGGGCGAGAGCTCGTCAAAGAGTACCACATACAGGTGAAGACCAGTTGCTCAGTTTGCCACCGGTGAGAACTATGTCGACGCAGAAACACCTTGATCTTGCTTCAATCCGTGCCCGGCTCGAGGCTTCTCAGGGGAAAGAGTACTGGCGCTGCCTGGAGGAGTTGGCTGAAACCGAAGAGTTTCAGGAGTTCCTGCACCGCGAGTTTCCGCGCCAGGCAGCGAGTTGGAGTCCTTCGATCAGCCGGCGACAGTTCGTGAAGCTGATGGGCGCCTCCCTGGCGCTTGCCGGCCTCACTGGCTGCGGCGCCCGCCCGGTCGGGAAGATCGTGCCGTATGTCAAAGCACCCGACGAAGCAGTCGTGCCGGGCAAACCACTCTACTTCGCAACCGCCATGCCCCTCAGCGGGTACGCACTCGGGCTCCTGGTCGAGAGCCATATGGGACGCCCGACCAAGGTCGAGGGCAACCCCGATCACCCCGCCAGCCTCGGTGCAACCGATGCCTTCGCTCAAGCGGCGGTCCTCACGCTCTACGATCCGGATCGCTCCCAGGCGGTCACCAACCAGGGACGGATCCGCCCCTGGGACACCTTTCTGACCGAGCTGAGTCATGCGCTGGATGAACAGAAGACAACCCAGGGTGCGGGCCTGCGCCTGTTGACTGAGAGCATCTCGTCGCCCACACTCGCCAATCAGATTCAGACGATCCTCACGCAGTTCCCGGCCGCGAAGTGGCACCAGTACGAGCCGGTGGGACGCGACAACACGCGGGCGGGGAATCTTCTAGCGTTTGGCGAGGATGTCCACCCTGTATACCAGATCGGCAAGGCCAATGTCATCCTCGCGCTGGATGCGGATTTCCTTGCCTGCCGGCCGGGCACCCTGCGCTATGTGCACGATTTCGCCGAGCGCCGGCGCGTGGCGACCGGGGCAACGGAGATGAACCGCCTCTACGCGATCGACAACTCGCCAACCCTGACTGGTTCCGCAGCCGACCATCGTCTGCGCGTGCGAGCCAGCGAAGTCGAAGCCGTCGCCCGTGCGATCGCGGCAAGAGTAGGCGTCGAGGGCGTCGTGCCTTCCGCCCTTCCCCCGACGGTTCCCCCGAGCTGGATCGATGCCCTCGTTCGTGACCTCCAGCAAAATCGCGGCTCAAGCCTCGTCATCGCGGGTGAGTCTCAAACGCCCACCGTCACGGCACTGGCACACGCTATGAATCAAGTCCTCGGTAATGTCGGCAACACTATAATCTACACCGAGCCCGTCGTCGCCAATCCCGTCGACCTGACGGCGTCACTTCGTGAGCTGATCCAGGATATGGACGCCGGCCGCGTTGAACTCCTGGTGGTCATCAGTGGGAACCCCGTCTACACTGCCCCGGCGGACCTCCACTTTGCAGAGAGCTTCATGAAAGTGCCGCTTCGCATCCACCTGAGTCTCTACGATGACGAAACCTCGGCGCTCTCCCACTGGCACATTCCCGAAACTCACTTCCTTGAAACCTGGAGCGATGCGCGCGCCTACGATGGCACCGTCAGTATCATCCAACCCCTGATCGCGCCGCTCTACGCCGGTAAATCGGCCCACGAACTCCTTGCGGCTTTCACCGGCGAGTCCGGGAGCTCAGCTCACGACATTGTGCGCGCCTACTGGCAGAGCCAGAACCCCTCCGGTGATTTCGAGCAATTCTGGCAGCAGGTATTGAATGCTGGCGCCGTTCCAAACACGGCCCTTCAACCGAAGTCCGTATCGTTGCAACCCAACTGGACCAACCAGGTCGGCACCGGGAACCAGGGCCCGGGCCAGCCGGCGGCGGGGACTCAGCCCGCGTTCGAGATCGTCTTCCAGCCGGACCCGAACATCTACGATGGCCGTTTCGCGAATAACGGCTGGCTCCAGGAACTGCCCAAGACAGTGACGAAACTGACCTGGGACAATGCCGCGCTGATCAGCCCACAAACCGCGGAACGCCTGGGCCTGTCATTCGACCAGGCCGGCGTAACCCAGGCCACCGTGGTCGAACTGCACTACAAGGGCCGGATGGTGCAGGCTCCGATCTTCGTCCTGCCGGGACAGGCCGACGATTCGATTACCGTCTACCTGGGCTATGGCCGGACGCGCGCGGGGCGCGTCGGCACCGGGGCCGGCTTCAATGCCTATGCGATCCGCACCTCGACCGCTCCCTGGTTCGACTCCGGCCTCGAGATCCGGGCGACTGGCCAGCGGGTTCCGCTGGCCACAACGCAGCACCACTGGACGATGGAGGGGCGCAAGATCGTCCAGGCGGGAACGCTTCAGCAATACCGGGAAAATCCCTACTTCGTCGATCCGATGACGCCCACGATCTCGATCTACCCTGGGTACAGCTACCAGGGGCGGGCGTGGGGGATGGCGATCGATCTTACCGCCTGCACCGGCTGCAATGCCTGCGTCGTTGCCTGCCAGGCCGAGAACAACATCCCCGTCGTCGGCAAGGACCAGGTCTTGATGGGCCGCGAGATGCACTGGTTGCGCGTTGACCGGTACTACACCGGCCGCCTGGATAACCCCGAGGTCTTCCACCAGCCAGTGCCTTGCATGCACTGTGAGACCGCGCCCTGCGAGGTGGTCTGCCCGGTGGCCGCGACGGTTCACAGCAAAGAAGGCTTGAACGATATGATCTACAATCGCTGTGTCGGCACCCGCTACTGTTCGAACAACTGCCCCTACAAGGTTCGGCGCTTCAACTTCCTGCAGTTCGCGGATTGGGATACGCCCAGCCTCAAACTCCTACGGAATCCTGAGGTGACCGTCCGGAGCCGAGGGGTCATGGAGAAGTGCACCTACTGCGTTCAGCGGATCAGAGCTGCGGAGATCGAAGCCGAGAAAGAAAATCGAGAGATTCGCGACGGCGAAATCGTGACAGCATGCCAGGCGGCGTGCCCGAGCCAGGCAATCGTCTTCGGGAATATTCTCGATTCCAACAGCCGGGTCGCCCGGCTCAAGGCCCAACCACTCAACTATTCCCTGCTCGGTGAGCTCAATACGCGCCCGCGAACGACCTATCTGGCGGCGTTGCGCAACCCTAATCCCGAGATAGAAACGGAATAGCGCTATGGCAAAAGAAGTGCAGGAATCCAGGCGCGGCCCATTAGAAGCGGTTCCGGTCATCGAGCCGGGGTACACCTATGGGTCAGTCACCGATAAGATCAGTTCCATCGTCCTGACACGCCGGACGCCCCTGGGCTGGTACGTGGGGTTCGCGATTACCTTTTCTCTGGTGATGCTGCTCTTGTTCGCCATCACTTACCTCTTCTATAAGGGTGTTGGGATCTGGGGTATTAACATTCCGGTCGCCTGGGGATTCGCCATCACCAACTTTGTCTGGTGGATTGGGATCGGGCATGCCGGGACCCTCATTTCAGCGATCTTATTGCTGCTGCGCCAACGCTGGCGAACCTCAATCAACCGTTTTGCCGAGGCCATGACGCTCTTTGCGGTCGGGGCTGCCGCCTTGTTCCCGATCCTGCACCTCGGCCGGCCGCAGTACTTCTACTGGCTGATTCCCTATCCAAACACGATGGACATCTGGCCCCAGTTCCGCAGTCCCCTCGTTTGGGACTTCTTCGCCGTCTCCACCTACGGAACGATCTCGCTCATCTTCTGGTATATCGGGTTGATCCCCGACCTGGCCACCCTGCGCGACCGGGCCCAGCGACGCTTCCCCCAGATCGTCTACGGCCTCCTGGCGATGGGCTGGCGCGGCGACGCGCGGCATTGGCGCCGGTATGAGCAGGCCTACTTTCTCCTCGCCGCGCTGGCGACGCCTCTGGTTGTCTCGGTTCATAGTGTCGTCAGCTTCGACTTCGCGGTGGCGATCCTCCCCGGCTGGCACTCAACGATCTTCCCCCCCTACTTCGTGGCCGGGGCGCTCTTCTCGGGCTTTGCGATGGTGCTGACGATTGCAATTCCGCTCCGCTGGGCCTACGGCCTTGAAGGGTTCGTCACGCTTCGCCATCTCCAGAACATGGCCAAGATCATGCTTGCCAGCGGGTTAGTCGTCGCCTACGGCTACCTCATGGAAGGGTTCATGGCCTGGTACAGTGGCAGCGGCTTCGAACAGTATGTGCAACTCAACCGTGCACTGGGCGTCTACGCTCCCTGGTTCTGGCTCATGCTGGCGGGTAACGTACTGATCCCTCAAGCCATCTGGTTGAAGCGGGTGAGGTTCAGCGTACCAGCGCTTTTCGTGATCGCCATTTTTGTCAATGTCGGTATGTGGCTCGAGCGGTTCGTCATCGTTGTCCAGAGTCTGCATCATGATTTCCTCCCCTCCTCGTGGTACATCTTCAAGCCGACGTTCTGGGATTGGGCGACGCTGATCGGCTCTCTCGGGCTCTTTTTCGCCCTGATGTTTCTCTTTGTCCGCTTGTTGCCGATGATCTCGATCTTCGAGATGCGGGAGCTTTTGGCCGAAACTGAAGGGGAGAAGGCCCAAGCATGACCTCTGATCCTTTCCTCTACGGTTTGATGGCCGAATTTGAGGGGCCGGACGAACTTGTCGAAGCCACGCGCCGGGCGCGCGAAGCTGGCTACCGCAAGGTCGACGCCTACTCGCCTTTCCCTGTGGAGGGATTAGCCGACGAACTTGGTTTTCATCGAACGTGGATTTCGCTGATTGTTCTGATCGGCGGGGTCATCGGCGGCGTGTCAGGGTATGCGCTCCAGTACTACATCTCGGTGGTCTCCTACCCGCTCAACGTCGCCGGGCGCCCTCTCAATAGCTGGCCGATGTTCGTCCCGGTCGTCTTTGAACTGACGATCCTGTTCGCGGGGTTGTTCGCTCTCTTCGGCATGCTCGCGCTCAATGGCCTGCCGATGCCCTACCATCCCGTCTTCAACGTCCCCCGGTTTGCGTTGGCCACTCGCGACCGGTTCTTCCTGGTGATCGAAACCAGCGATCCCAACTTCGAATACAGCGCGACGAGGCGCTTTCTGGAGAGCCTGGAGCCACGCGAGGTGTCCGATGTTCCAGAGTAAGAAGGTCGGCGAAGGCTTTGAGCGCCCGGGGTACACCGGGAGAGGGCCGCGAGCGTCAGGCCTGGCTACGCGGATGCGCCGTCTGTCTACCGGCTTGTGCCTTATGGCGATCTGCCTGGTGCTGACGGTGGCCTGTACCCAGAAAATGGCCGTTCAGCCGAAATACAGACCCCTCGAGCCGAGCACATTTTTCGCCGACGGCCAGTCGGCACGGCATCTCGTACCGGACACGGTGCCGCGTGGGTTCGTCGTGAGCGATACCCTGCTCTACACGGGCAGGTCGGGCCAGACTCTCGCCGACACCTTCCCGTTTACGGTGACGATGGAGATTCTGGAGCGCGGCCAGGAGCGATACGGCATTTTCTGCGCCCCCTGCCATGGCTTCGCAGGCCAGGGGGACGGAATGGTCGTGCGGAGGGGGTTTTCGCCCCCGCCGTCGTTCCACATTGATCGGTTGCGAAACGCGCCGCCCGGCCACTTCTTCGATGTGATGACGAACGGTTTCGGTGCCATGCCGAGCTACGCACCGCAAGTTCCCGTGCGGGACCGGTGGGCCATCATTGCCTACATCCGCGCGCTACAACTGAGCCAACACGCAACTGTCGAAGATGTTCCACCGGATCAGCGCCAGCAGTTAGAGACAGGAGCCCAAACGCCATGATCGAGGCGACTCGCCCGGCCCCCCCGGCATTTGACCGCATCCAGCGGGGCGCGCTCATCGTCGGCATCGTTGGGATCGCCCTGCTCATCGTGGGGGCGGTCCTCAGCCCGGCGCAATTCTTTCGGTCGTACCTGGTGGGCTACCTCTTCTGGCTTGGGATCGCGCTGGGCTGCCTCGCGATCGTGATGCTGCACTACCTGTCGGGCGGCACGTGGGGCGCAGTCTTGCGACGGTTCCTCGAGTCGGGCACCAAGACGATTCCGTTGATGGCTCTTCTGTTTGTGCCGCTCGTGTTCGGGCTGCCCTATCTGTATGTCTGGGCACGCCCCGAGGCCGTCGCGAAAGACGAGCTTCTGCAATATAAGAGTCTCTACCTCAATATCCCCTTCTTTTTGATCCGGGCAGCCATCTACTTTGTGACCTGGGGGGTGCTGGTTTACTTTCTGAATAAGTGGTCAGCCGAACAGGATCGGACGGCTGATCCGGAGGTCACTCGGCATCTGCGACTTCTCAGCGCTGGCGGTGAGGTGCTCTTCGGTCTCACGGCGACGTTCGCATTTATTGACTGGGTGATGTCGCTCGAGCCGCACTGGTTCTCAACGATCTACAGCGCCATGGTTACGATGGGCGATGTCCTGGGCGCGTTCGCGTTTGTTATCGCCGTAGTGGCCCTGCTCGCCAACTGGGAAGCATTCGCGGAGGTGACGACGCCGCGGCTCTGGAACGATTTTGGGAGTCTGCTGCTGGCGTTTGTCATGATCTGGGCCTACCTGGCGTTTTCCCAGTTCATGCTGATTTGGGCCGGGAATCTGACCGACGAGATCCCCTGGTATCTTCGCCGGATCAATTTCGGTTGGCAGTGGGTGGCTCTTTTGGTGGTGCTCTTCCACTTTGCGCTCCCGTTTGCCTTGCTGCTCTCACGGGACTTGAAGCGCAACGCCCAGCAGTTGGCGATGGTCGCCATCGTGATCGTCGTCATGCACCTCATCGATACCTTCTGGCTGGTCGAGCCGGCATTCATTGAGACGGGGTTGCGGGTCCACTGGCTCGATGTCGTCGCGCCGGTTGGCCTGGGTGGAATTTGGATCGCAGTCTTCGTCTGGCAGCTCAAGAAGCGTCCGTTGCTACCGCTTCACGATACCCAACTCCAGAGCAGGGAAGGACGTGGGCATGAGTAAGCCGAGCCCCCATCCGGACAGCCACGAAACAGAGTCTGCCGGCCCCGACCGCAAAGAGCGTGGCGGAATCGGTGCGACGATTCTCAGAGCTGGTCTTCTCGTCACGGGCTTCGTTCTCCGGTTCTTCCGAGAGACGCTGGCGCGCGAGCCTACCGTCGATCGCCGGGCTCTCGAGGTCGGCCACGAAGTGAGTGACTTGACCCTTCAGCGCGTCAGGCCGGTTGTGATCGGGTTCCTGATCATGATGGCTCTGGTCCTGATTGTTGTGTCGGCGTTGAACGTCGCCTTCATCGGCCGCTGGCCGGGTTTCCCCCTGCCTCCCGGGTTGGCGAACGCCCCGGATATCCCGTTGCCGCCGGAGCCTCGGCTGCAGCCCGAGCCGCAGCAGGAGATGCAAGCGTTGCGTGCTGAGCAGGAGGCCCTGCTGCACAGCTACGGATGGGTTGATAAGCAGGCAGGTGTGGTCCACATTCCAATCGATCGCGCGATGCAACTGCTGGCCCAGCGGGGATTGCCGGCACAGCCGACCAGCGCCGGCGAGACACTGAGAGATCAGGGCCAGTTGATCCCATCGGATGCCAGTTCGGGACGAATGATGGAGAGGTTGTCACCATGAACGCGGGTCAATCCAGAGGCAAGGAACGACCGGGGCGGGACCGTCGGCCCCGGCGCGGGCGCCGCGCCTGGCCACGAATCCTGGCCCTGGTTTTTCTGTTGATCCTGGTGCTGGCGGGCCCCGCCCAGGCTCAAGGGCCCGAGCCGTCGCATGTGGTTCCGGCCGCGCTCCGCGACGTCGGGTTCGACCAGCGGATTGGCGAGCAAGTACCGCTCGATCTCACTTTTCGGGACGAGGAGGGGCAGGCAGTCCGGCTCGGTGCGTACTTCAGCAGTGGGAAACCGGTCATCCTGACGCTCAACTACTTTAGCTGTCCCAACTTCTGCGATGTGGAGCTGAACGGACTCGTCGAGGGGCTCCTCGATGTGCCGTGGAAAATCAGCGACCAGTTCAACGTGATCAGCGTGAGCTTTGATCCGCGCGACACGCCCGTGCTTGCCGCCGGCAAGAAGAGCCGCTTCGCGTTCCGCTACTCCCGTCACGGCGCCGCGACGGGCTGGCATTTCCTCACCGGCGACCCGATCTCGATCCAGCGCCTGACCCAGGCCGTCGGGTTCCGCTACAAATATGATGCTACGCACGACGAGTATGCGCATCCGGCCGGCATTCTCGTGTTGACTCCGCAGGGAACGATTGCGCGCTATCTGTACGGCACGGAGTTTTCGCCGACGGATCTCCGCCTTGCCCTTGTCGAAGCGTCGCAGGGCAAGCTCGGCTCGCCGGTCGACCAGGTGCTTCTCCTCTGTTACCACTACGTCCCCGCGCTCGGGAAGTACAGTGCCCTCGCTCTCAATGCCCTGCGACTGACCAGTGTCTTGACCGTCCTGGTGTTAGGAGCCTTCCTCCTGCTTCTATGGCGGGAGGACCTTCGAGCAGACGGCCAAACAACGCAGCGAGTGGAGTAAGCCATGGGAGGTATCCCGTTTTTTCCCCAGGAGGCCTCCACGGCCGCCCCGCAGGTGGACGCTCTCTTCTTCTTCCTGGTCGGGCTGAGTACCTTGATCACCCTGGGCATCGCCGCGCTCATCATCTACTTCGCCGTCAAGTACCGGCGCCGCTCTGAAGATGAGATCGGTGAACAGATCGTCGGTTCGACCGCGCTCGAGTTCGTCTGGACGATCATTCCGACCGGTCTTGCGATGATTGCCTTCTTCTGGGCGGCGCAACTCTACTTACATCGAGTCAGCCCCCCGAGCAACTCGCTCGAGGTGTACGTTGTGGCCAAACAGTGGATGTGGAAGTTCCAACACGTGGATGGACAGCGCGAGATCGACGAGTTGCACGTGCCGGTCGGCCAGCCGGTCAAGTTGACGATGACCTCCCAAGACGTGATTCACAGCTTCTTCGTGCCGGCCTTCCGCGTCAAGCAAGACGTGTTGCCCGGACGCTACACGACCACCTGGTTTGAGGCGACCAAGACCGGGCAGTACCGCTTGTTCTGCACGCAATACTGCGGGACGGAACATGCCCAGATGACCGGTTCGGTGATCGTCATGGAGCCGGACGAGTACGAGGCCTGGCTCAGCGGTGGTGGGGGCCCTGGCGCCCAACCGGCCCCACAATCGCCCGCGGCGGCGGGACAACAACTCTTCCAACAGTTGGGCTGCAGCGGCTGCCACAAACCGGATGGCAGCGGGCCCGGACCGTCGCTCCTGGGGGTCTTCGGCCACCCGGTGCAATTGGAGAGCGGTCAAACCGTCATCGCCGATGAGAGCTATGTCCGCGAGTCGATTCTCAACCCAACGGCCAAGGTCGTCGCGAGCTACCAACCGATCATGCCGAGCTTCCAGGGCCGGGTGAGCGAAGAGCAGTTGCTCCAGCTGATCGCCTACGTCAAGTCCCTCGGCTCGCAACAGCCGGGCACCCCACCCAGTGCGCCCCCCGGCGGCCCTACACCCCAAAGTATTCCTTCGCGCCAGGCGCCCGCACAGGTGGCGACACCTGCCGGGACCCCGGCGGCGGGGACAACGCCGGCCAGTGCCCCCGCGGCAGGCACACCCACCGCCGGTGCCCAACCAACACCTTAGACCAGGAGTCAGACCTG
>DOUV01000002.1 GCA_003520455.1 Chloroflexota bacterium
CGCACTTTCAGCCACTGCTCGTCGTCCAACTCCCAGAACTCAAGTTGAGGTGAGACGAACTCGGTTTCAGGCAAAACAGGACCGAAGACAGCGCGCGGGCGCTTGCGCCGCCGCTCGTACCGATAGTGGTATTCGGCCAGCAAGTTGTGTTGATACGCGATGGGCAGGCGCCCCTCGTAGATCCAGATCGAGACCCGTCGGCGTGCTAGACCGCGTTCGGCGTAAATGGAGAAGCGTTGCACGCTGACGAAACCATACCGATTAACGGTGCGCGTGAACTGCAGGTGCCGAAAGAATGGGTCAAGGTGCGCTGGGTTGACGGGTCGACCCCGCACCCACGCTCACACTGGCTGTGGGGTAGCACGACCCTCTTCGCGCTCTCGATGGGCCCAGTGCGCTGTGGAGTATGATGCGCGCGTGATAGGACGGGAGAGGAAGGAAACAAAACGAGGAGGCGACAAGTGCCTTAACTTCTCCCGGAATGTATTGCTCATAGTTTTCTTCCAGTAAGGACCGCATTTCACCCCTTCTAGGGCAGACAAACCCGCAAAACGCCTATGGTTATTGGTGTAAGCAGGCTTACGCGAAGAACAGGATCTCATACCTCGAGTAAAGCCGCAGGGTTGCCGCGGGTCTTACAGATCAAGGTGCCCTACTGGAAGCAGTTATTGGAGTGCTCGCCGTAGCAAAGATAAGAGCAATGAGCGAATAGGTGATCAGGGTTATTAGGGGTGCCAGCACAGTTTTCAAATTCGAAATGGTATTACCTCCCGACGATCAGAAACCCGAAGAACCCTTTTAGAGCGCGCCGGCGCGGCCAGAAAGCGGGCACGCGCTGGCGATATTCGAGGTAAGCCAGCCCAAAGCGCTCGATCAATTCCTTTTCTTCGACCAGGCGCACCCAGCCCCACAGACCCAGCGCAAAGATCAAAGCGCAGGCGAGGGCGAACCAGTTGCCGTTGAGCAGCGCTAACCCGAAGGCGATGCTCTGGGCGGCGGCATAAGCGGGATGGCGCAAGAGGTTGTAGATCTGGTGGTCCACGAGCCGGCTTTCTTGGGGGAAATACACGTACAGCATGGTCAGGTTGTCCACGCCCAAGGCCTGCACCACGCGCAAGAAGAGCAGAGCGCCCACGACAATCAGCGCCCAGCCCAGCAGCGGCAGAACGATATACCACCCGTAACGAGGGATTTCCGGCCCGGGGAGGTAGCGAATGCCTGCGACCACGGCGGAGATGATCGCCACTCCAGGATAGGCAAACCGGCGGACGGCTTTACTGTAGGCAAGCGGGCCAAAACGGGCTTAGAAATCTTTCTTGTGTCGAAAGAACAGATAAAGCCATAAGAATCCCAGGCCGCCAAGCACGATCTCGTCAACCAGCAACCAAAAGGGCCAGGTGAGATTTTGGATGGTGAAGAAGGCGGTGACCAGGAAGAACAAGCTGATAGGAAGCAGAAACAAGCGCAGAACCCCGAGCGGGGTATTCAAGTCGGGGACGTGCTTGCGAAGCTGATCCAGGCCTTTGATGTTCATTTGAAGTTGAGACCTTCTCCGCTGCTAGCTCGTGGCCGCGCTCCCTGGTGGCGATTGGGGGTGGTTGCGGGCAGCACGCACACCATGCCTTCACTGAAGCCTGCCGCGCCGACGCCCAGCGCTTCCCACGCCTCCGCCGGCTGTTTGCCGACCAAGCTTATCAGGGCGAGTTTGTTGACCTGGTCCAGTGCTCTTGGAACCTTGACGTCGAGATCGTCCGCAAGCCGCAGAGCCACACCGGCTTCGTGGCCCTGCCCAGGCGCTGGGTCGTCGAGCGCTCGATCGCCTGGACGAGCCGCCACCGCCGCCTGGCCAAGGACGACGAGCGCTTGCCCGAGTCCACCGAAGCCTTCGTCTATCTGGCCTTCATTCACCTCATGCTCCAGCGGCTCTGTCCCGATCCGTCCCGCTGCCAACCCTACCAATGGCGGCCGAGACGAGCTGTTGCGGCTTCAGTGCTTGTTGGCCCGTTTATACGATGCAGAATTGCTCCGGACCTTCTTACGCCGCCTAAGAGCGTGTTTGGAAAATATTCATACACGTAGGCCGCCTATTTCAGAGCCAGGCCCATCGATTCGGGAAGCCACTTATCTTTGTACGGAATCGGTATATCCGCATTGGGGCGCAATTGACGCAGCATCAAATGAACGGAAGCGCTCGAGATCATCGCTTCACTATTCCACCCATGACGCCCATACTCTTTGCTGAAGTGCCGACAGCGATTGAGCCAGGTTGTGATACATGCCATACTTTGTCATTATGACTGTTTCTATTAAATCATTTTCCAAACACACTCCAAAAACCCTCACCAATCTTCACCAACGTCTACCAGACAGTCGGCTTGAGCCGACTTGAGCTATGAGCCCTGGAATTTATTCCTGGGCGTCGCGTGCCATCACCCCCCGGCCTATGCGCACATCTCCACCAGCCAGCGTGAGCATTCGACCAAAGCTTTGCACGATCACCAATCTTCACCACCGCCCACCAGACAATCGGCGTGAGCATTCGACCAAAGCTTTTCACGATATGCTCGGCAAATCTAGCAGATTTGCACCCTAACATTTCCAATCGCCCTCTAAGAGCGTACGGAGAAATGATTTGACACTTTAGCTCGGTTTACAGCCGTTTGCCCGTCAACTGTACTGTCTATATCGGATGGTTCCGACGCTGTTTGTGCCATAACGGCAAAATCTGGGCTGAGCCGACAGCTCACGGAAAAGGTACTGGAGACAGAATCCCTCTAAGCGTAATTTTTCGCACATAAAACAACTATACTCAAGGCCAAGTGAGTGTTAATTTCTCCGTACGCTCTAAAGACGAGCAGTGGCTGAAAGTGCGTTTTTGTCCTGATCATCGCAAGCTCAAATTCCCGCTGCCGGAGGTGGAACAACTCACACTCTTTCGCTTCGCCGCCCTGCTCTTCCTACTCGCTGTTTCTCTTACGACATGGCTACCATTTATACGGTAAACGCATCGTCTCGCTTTACCAACCCGATA
>DOUV01000476.1 GCA_003520455.1 Chloroflexota bacterium
CAGGGGCTGGCCGGGCTGAAAAACCAGGGTGCGCTCGTCGGGCCAGCGGAAGGTGCCGCTCACCTGACTCCCCTGAGCGTCGACCAACGAGAAGGCCGCCTCGCTGGAGGGGTGATCCATCGCCTGGTTGAAGGTGACCGTGACCGGCGCGGTGGGCGCAATGTAATTGCCGCGTGTGGGCGGCACCGGCTTGCCCTCCGGGGGTTGGCCCTCCAGACTGCCGGCGGCCGGCTCGATGCGCAGCACCTCCGGGAAGGTAGTGGTGAACGTCCAGGTGTAGTTCTCGCGCAGCACAGCCCCGACGGTGTCGGTCAGCCCGGCACCGACGGTCACACGGTACTCGGTGCTCGGAAGCAGGGGCTCACTGGGCCGGAAGGTGTAGAGGCTGGTGGTCAGCCACTCGCCCTCCCCGCGCAGGGGAGGCTGGATCGTGATCGGGGACGCAGAGACGCCCTGCCGGGACGTCTCGAGCCCGCGCTGGTCGAGCCCTACGAGCTTGACAACAGGGTGGTTGAACTGAACGCTGATGAGTGTTTCAGTCGGCACGGTGCTGACCTCAGTCGCATCCGGCGCCGGCTGGACCGACTCCACCTGGAGAAAGTCAATCGTGGTGAAGGCCGCACGGAAAGGAGCCCCCACACCCTTGGGACCACCGGCCTCGCTCTGGTCGGGGATGATCTCGATTTGATACTTCGTGGCGAGATCCAGCGCGTGGCTGGGTACGAAAACGAGCTTGCGGTCGTCTTCCCAGCGGAACTCACCGGCGACTGCCTTCTCGGGCTGCCCTTCCGGCGCAATCCGGAAATTGTGCTCGACGGCAGTGCGATCTACCGGCTGGCTGAATATCAGTGTGATGGCAGTTGCCACCTGGACCTCCGAGGCCCCATGGTAGGGGTCGGCGGCCGCCACCTGGGCACCACGGGTCGTGAACTGCCAGTCGAAGTCCTCAGCCATCTCCATTGCCGGAGCCACTTCTGGGAGGATGATCACATGGTAGGTTGTGCCGGCGCTGAGGCCATCGGCGGGGTAGAAGCCGAAGAGGTTCGGAGCCAGCCAGCGTCCGAACCCCGCAACGGGCGGGTCGATCGTTACCGGCTGGGGTAGGGTACTCTGGTCCTCAAGGCTGGTTACCTGGACCAGGGGATGGTCGAAACGAATCGTGATCGGTCCGGCCGGGTCCACGTCCCGGGCGCCAGGGGTTGGCGCCACTTCGACCACGGCAACCTGGCTGCCAGTCTGAAAGCGCAGCGTCACCGGGGCGCCTAACGGCTTGCCGGCCCGGTTGGCGGCCGTGGGGGCAAGGGCGACCTCATAGGAGGTATCCCAGGCGAGCGGCTGGCGGGGGCGGAAGATGAGCCGCTCGCCGCGATTCTCAGCCGTCCAATCGAAACTTCCCGGGACGCTGGGCGTGATGGCGAAGGCGGCCTCGACCGAAGCGTGATCCATTCGCTGGTCGAAGGCAATCTCGATGGTCGTGGTGCGACTGATTCGACCGCTGCCCTGAGGGACGGCGGCGATGACGCTGGGCGCCTGCCGGGCCTCGCGCGGCGCGAAGCCCTCGCGGGCCAGCGAGAGACCCAGGGCCAGGAGGACGACAAGGATCGCGGCGAGGCCAGCAATCAGGATACGATGGCTTCGGAATGTTGACATGGTTCTCCTTAGAAGGCGCAGGGCGGGGCCTCGAGGACAGCGCGTGGCATGTCCGACGCTTCTCATCGTAGCGGCTCAACGAGTCGCAGGCATCGGCCAATGAATGCGTCTGGGAGTCGGCGAAATGGCGGAGGAAGCGCCCCGTCCCGCGGGGCGCCGTGATGGTCAACCTTCTCGGGAAAAGCTGAGACGCTTGTGCGCAGCGCAGCAAACGCCGGACATCCCGATCATATCTGCTGAAGGTCGCGCAGTGGGGCGGACTATGGAGCCATTGCTGGCATCAACTATGCTATAGAGAGTGTAGAGTGACCATTGGAAAGTAGACGCTGTGGAAGGAGGCTATGGTGTTAACGTCGCGATTGGCTGGATGGTTACGGGAGATAGTCGAGCGATGGGGGTTGGTGACACAGCGACCGCAGGCGGTGCCGGTTCCGGTGCACGTGCCGCGACATCCCGTTCGCAGCCGGCAGCGGGCCGTCCGTCGTTGAGCGCGATCTCCAATCGGACCGCAGGGGACGCAAAGTGAAGATTGCTTTTCTTTGCGTCCTTCACGTCTTCACAAATCTTTTTCTGTTCTTCTGCCTCGGCCAGGTACCCCGCCTCCGAGGTATTGATCCTAGACTGCTTCCAAGAGCACTTTGAGAACGCCCGGCTTCACCGCGCGCGCCATCGCCCGATCAGCCTCCGACAGGGAGAAGCGGTCCTGGATGAGGGACGTGACGTCAACCACATCACCGGCGAGGAGCCGAAGTGCTGGGGTGAATGGACCGCAGCGTGAGCCCACCAGGGTGATCTCGTCCACGACGAGCAGGCTGAGATTCACGTCCAGCGTGCCATGGTAGGTACTCTTGAGCACCAGGCTCCCGCGCGGCCGGACCAGCCCCCGCGCACTGATAAAGCCCTCGGAGTTCCCAGTCGCCTCGACCACCACATCGGCCCATCCGGCCGGCTTTTGGCTCGCCTCACCCTGTCGCACCGCCTCAACGCTGATGCCACGTCGCCGGAGCACATCGAGTTTCTCCTCGTGCCGGCCAATCGCGTGAACCTCGGCACCGGTCAGGGCCAGAACCTGGGCGCAGAGCAAGCCTAACTTGCCATCACCAATGACAGCCACCCGATCCGTCGGATGAATCTGAACCTGCTCGAGAATCTCGCACGCCGCCGCGAGGGGCTCGGTGAAGACGGCCTTCTCGTCAGGCACCGGGTCCGGAACCGGGTGGAGGTTCTCGGTGGGGAGGACGAGGTAATCGGCGTGAGCGCCATCGCGGTTGACGATGCCCAGGACGGTGCGGTTGGCACAGTGCGTGACGTCGCCCCGGCGGCAGGGCGCGCAGCGGTGGCAGG
>DOUV01000344.1 GCA_003520455.1 Chloroflexota bacterium
CTGCACGGGGATGCCCACCTCGGCGGCGACGCCTTCCAATCCACGGATCAGATCGGCAGTGCGCGTGGCGATGCCATCGAAGACGCCCGGTTTTAACAGCTCGCGCAGCGTTGTCAGCCCCGCGGTCATCGCCAGCGGATTGCCCGAGAGGGTCCCCGCCTGGTACATCGGTCCGGCGGGCGCCACCAGCTGCATGATCTCGGCCCGCCCACCGTAGGCCCCGACGGGGAGACCACCACCGATGACCTTGCCGAGCGTCGTCAGATCGGGCGTGACGTTGTAGAGAGCCTGCGCTCCACCGGGTGCCACGCGGAAGCCGGTCATCACCTCGTCGAAGATGAGCACGGCGCCGTATTCGCGAGTCAGGACCCGGAGCCCCTCGAGATAGCCCGCCTCCGGCGGGATGACCCCCATATTGCCGGCCACCGGTTCCACGATCAGCGCGGCGATCTGCTCGCCGACTCGCTCGAAGACCTCGCGGGCCGCATCAAGGTCGTTGAACGGGATCACGAGTGTGTCTTGAGCCGCTCCCGGCGGCACGCCCGGACTATCCGGCAGCCCGAGCGTCGCAACACCGCTCCCAGCACTGACCAACAGAAAGTCCGCGTGGCCGTGGTAGTTACCGTGGAGCTTGACAATCTTGGGGCGCCCAGTGTAGGCCCGCGCCAGGCGGAGGGCACTCATCGTCGCCTCGGTGCCCGAGTTGACGAAACGGATCACCTCAACACTGGGCACCATCTCGACGACGACCCGAGCCAGTTCGCTCTCCAGCACGGTGGGCGCGCCGTAGCTGGTGCCGCGGCCCGCCTGGGCACAGATGGCCTCAACCACGGCGGGATGGGCGTGGCCGGCAATCAGCGGCCCCCATGAAAGGACGTAGTCGATATAGCGGTTCCCGTCCGCATCCCAGACGTAGGGGCCGGTGGCCCGCTCGATAAAGCGGGGGGTGCCGCCGACTCCACGGAAGGCCCGCACCGGGGAATTCACTCCCCCCGGCATGAGCTGTTGGGCCGCGTCGAAAAGTTCTTGCGAATGCCGGGTATTCATGCCGCAAACGCTTTCGCGCCGCGCCTTGTCGCGGCGATTCTCTGACCACCAGCCGGGCCTGGGTCCCAGATCTCAAGGTCGAGCGAGACGCTTCGGACGACTGCTAGCTGGCGAAGCCCGGCCGCGTGAACGAGCGGCGGGCGGATTGACTGTCGGGGGACTCAGCAGCGCGACCGGTAGAGGATGATTTCGGATGATCACCGCCAGTTGCGTGTCCGGGCGGCTCGCGGTCATTCAACATCGCCGCGACCTGTATCAACAACTCGTCTAGCCCGATCGGTTTGGCAAGCAAGATGGTGTGATCTGGCCTGCGGCGGGTGAACTCGACCTGGCCCTGGCGAGGAGCGGCTGTAAGCAGAATAACAGGAACGTCAGCCGTCGCGGGATCGGAGCGCAGCGCGTCCAAAACTTCCCACCCCGTGACCTGGGGCATCATCAAGTCGAGGACCAACAGATCGGGCCGCGGTGGACGATGCAGCCGGTCAAGAGCTTCAACCGCGTCGGTGATACCCTCAACGTCGTACCCCTCGTCGCTCAAGAATTCCTCGAGCAGTTGAACGATGGCCGTCTGATCATCGATGATAAGAACTCGGTTTGAGGATGCCATGAGGCGGCTGACCCTTCGGCATGAGTGTGATCGTACGAGAGTCGGCTGCTACCTGAACGGTACTCTAGATTACCCGATCCATGAGCACCGGTCAAACCGTATCCTGAGCGTTACACAACGTGATGCTCGGGCCAGGCAATCCCGGCTCCAAAGCGCTCATATCGCAGGGGGGTAATATCGATACCGCAATCGTTTATCTCTAGCAATTCCTGGGCCATGAGTTGCCCACAGACGGGACCATGCATGAATCCGTGGCCGCTGAAGCCGCTGCACACAATCAACCCTTCCAGTGGCAGCCGGCCGAGGATCGGTTGGTTGTCGGGGGTAACCTCGTAGAGGCCGGCCCACTGGGTGAGCAGTTCGGCCTCGGCCAGAAGCGGCAGGCGCGCAACGGCATACTCCAGGTGCACGAGCGTCCAGGCCGGATCCACCTCCGTCTTCTCGCCGGGGGTCTCATCGTGGTTCGACATGCCGGTGAGGATACCGCCGGTCTCGTAGTGGAAGTAGAGGCTCTGCGCGAAGTCAATCACGAAGGGGAAATCGCGCGGGATGCCGATCGGTCGCGTCACGGCGATCTGGCGGCGGAGGGGCCGCACGGGGAGATCGATGCCCACCGTCGCGGCGAGGGGGGACGACCACGGTCCGGCCGCGAGGATGACTGACGGGGCCGACACACGCCCCTCTGTCGTCTCAACGCCGGTGACGCGCGTCCCGTCGCCCAGGACGCGCGTCACGGTAAGGTCGGTGAGAAGTTGCGCCCCGAGCCGCCGGGCCTGGCGAACGTAGCCCTGCACAACCGAGTTGGGATCGCAGAGGCCATCGCGCTGGCAGAACGTCCCGGCGATAATCGTGGGCGCCGAGGCCAGGTCCACCTGCGGCACAAGCCGGGCGACCTCATCCGCGTCGAGGATCTCGGTCTCAACGCCGAGGGAACGTTGCAACGCGACGTGACGCTCGAAGGTACCGAGTTCCTCCGGCGAACTGAGCAGGAACAGATAGCCGCACTGGTTGAGCCCGATCGCCTGCTCCATCTCCTCCGCGAAGCGCTCCAGCATCTGAATGCTGAGGATCGAGAGGTGAATGTTGATTTCGGTGGAAAACTGGTGGCGGATGCCACCGGCGCACTGCCCGGTGGCCCCCTGCCCGAAGAAGGGCTCTCTCTCAAGCAGGAGCACGCGACCCGCGCCCCGGCGGGCCAGGTGATAGGCGGTGCTGGCACCCATGATGCCACCGCCGATCACGATGACGTCGGCTGTTCGAGGAAGTATCATTTCAAGGTCTGCACACCTGCTACTGGCTGCTCGGCCTGCGATGTGGGGCGGTTTCCCGGGCGCTGCAATGTAATCCAAGGCTCTCTGGGCGTCAAAGCTCGCCTCACCGCGCAACAAGACCCGCTGCTACGCGCTCGATCCGGCAGCCAGCAATTCTTCCCGCGGCGCGCTCTGTTCAGGCGAATATCCACCGGCGGGCTGGTGTTGAGGTTGATCTCACACCGTCACTACCACCCCAAGATCCTCGGCCTCGGCCCGGGCGAGCGCCCGGCTGGCCGCGGCGACATCTTGCGCTGCCAGACCCACGCTCTTGAAGAGCGTGATCTCCTCGGGCGAGCGACGGCCGGGCGCCTGCCCCAGCACCACCTCTCCCAACGTCGTCTCGAAGTGGCCCTGCTCAATCAGCCCGGCCGCCAGGGGCTTGAGCAGGTCGCCCGCTTCGGCCAGCGCCGCCTCGAGCTGGTCGATCACCACAGAGGCGCGGGCGACGGTGCTCGGCGGCACCTCTTGCATCTCGGGCGTGAAGGCCCCCACGGCGTTGATATGCGTTCCGGGCGCAACATCCTCGTCTCGGAAGAGGGGTCTGTGGCTGGTCGTGGCACAGGCGATGATGGCGGCACCGCGGACGGCCTCGCCAGGGTCGCGCACGCTGCGGGCCGCCAATCCCTCCCGTTGGAGCCGCTCGGCGAGGACGACACACCGCTCCCCGTGGGCCGACACGATGCGGACCTCTTGAAGGGGGCGCACCGCCCGGACCCCGGTCACCTGATCGTAGGCCTGGCCACCGGCCCCGAAAAGGGCCAGCACGCTGCTCTCGGGGCGCGCCAGCAGGTCCGTGGCCAAACCGGAGGCGGCCCCGGTGCGTATAGCAGTGAGCGTGCCGCCGTCGAGGATCGCCCGCGGGAAGCCGGTGGCCGGATCGAGCACGATGACGAGCCCGTTGAGGGAGGGGAGCCCGAGTGACTGGTTGCCGGGGTAGATGGAGACGATCTTTTGGGCGAGGGCGCTACTGCCGGCCAGGTAGCCGGGCATGAAGAGGGTCACACCGGCAGGCGTCCGCACCGGCGTGCGCAGGGGGACTTCGGCCTGCCCCTGCGCGAGTTGGGCAAAGGCCTCCCGCATGGCTTCGATCGCGGCGGGCATCGGCAAGGCCGCACGAACATGATCGGCAGAGAGAACGCGCAGTTGCATCACCGCTCCTTCAGGGGCATCCCGCCGATTCTAGCACCATCACCAGGAGGATTCAAATGGCCTTCGCCTCGGGGTCATGGTCGCTCATAAGTCACGCGGAAGAGGTGCGACGCCCCTGGCTCTCGCGGGAGCGCCTGATCGGGGGTCCGAATGGCTTACGACGGCCCAACGACTCAGATTGCCAGGGACGACGCACCTGGGTCGCGACCGGGACGTAACGAGGGGCGATTCTGGCAGTCTGGTGGTAGTATAGCGGGTCGAATTTCTCTCTGAGGATCAGCCGGGATGTCCACCCCGCCCCCCTCTGCAACCTATCGTGAACTGATCGCCCCCGGACGACGTGCGCTGTCGGCGGCGATGGTGCTGGCCATCTTGCTGGCTGCGCTCGACGTGCTGGTCGTTGGCACCGCGCTGCCTACGATCGTCCACGACTTGGGCGGCGTCGAGCTCTACGCCTGGGCCATCTCGGCCTACGGGTTGAGTACCCTCGCGGCCCTGCCGATCTTTAGCACGCTGGTGGCCCGCTGGGGTGCGTTGCGGACGATGACACTGGCCGTGGCTGCTTTTGTCGCCGGCTCGCTCCTCGCGGCAGCAGCGCCCTCGATGCTGGTGCTGGTGATCGGGCGCGGTGTGCAAGGCGTCGGCGCGGGCGGGCTCTTAGGACTCCCGTTCGTTCTGATTGCGCAACACACCCCGCCCGGCCTCCAGCCACGAGCACTCGCCCTGCTCTCGGCGACCTGGGGCGCGGCGGCGGTCTCCGGTCCATTGTTGGGTGGAACGATCCTGCGGGTCGCCTCGTGGCACTGGGTTTTCCTGATCAATCTCCCACTCAGTGCCATCGTCCTGTTGCTTGCCTGGATAGCCCTGGCCGGCCGGCAGCGTGAGCCTGAGGGCCAGAGCCGCCCGGTGAACCTGGCCGGGCCGGTCCTGCTGGCGATAGGCGCCGGGCTACTCCTCAGCGCCACGACGATCCCCTGGCCAAACTCGGCACTGACCGCCGCTGCCAGCCTGGTGGTGCTGGTGCTCTTCGCGTGCCACGAACACACGCATCCGGTCCCCGTCATCCCCTCCCCGGCCTGGGGGATCGGGAATCCGCTGGGGGCCGCGGTCATGAGTGCGGGGCTGGCAGGTGCGGCGTTCCTCGCGAGTGAGACCTTCCTCCCCCTGTTCCTGCAGGGGGTCTGGGGAATCAGCCCGCTGGGCGCCGGCCTGGTACTGACCGTGGGGTCACTCTCCTGGACGGCCGCGTCCATTGTCTCGGCGCGCCACGCTGAGTGGGGGCCGCGGCGGCTCTCCGGGCTGGGTGCCCGAACGCTCCTCACTGGCCTGGGAACCCTCTTCGCCGCGGTCGCGCTCACCCTACCGGCACCAGTCCTCTACGTTGGATTCGCACTGGCCGGCGCCGGCATGGGCATCGCCATCACGAGCTACAATACCGCCGCCCTGGATGTCGCCGATCGCTACCCAACGGGCAGCGCAACGGCCGCACTCCAGTTAGTGCAAACGCTCGGGAATGCGTCCGGGGCCGCACTCGCCGGCGCCGTCGCCCGGATCGGCTTTGCGGGCCAATTCGACCCTCAGCGACTACAGCCGGGGCTGGTGGTGGAGGGCCTCGCACTGGCGGCCCTGCTCAGAGGCGTCCTGGCGGCGCTGGCGCTTAGTGTGTTGCTCGCCACCCTGACTCTCCCGATCGCGCGGTCCCTGCCACGCCTGCGCCCTGCGGGAAGCCACGCGACCTCAACGGATTGAGGCCCTGGAGCGGGCAGGGCGTTGCGTTACCCCCAAGCTGACGCTAGCCTTCAACCTGCCTCGTGCAGCAGATCGCCAATGAGTAGAACGAAGAGCAGCGCCGCCAGGCTCTGGAGGGTTCCCCCACCCGCCGACAGCGCCGACGCCACGGGCAGATCACCCAGGTCGCCGAGCCACCCCGCCCCCGCCAGCGATACCCCCCCGATGGCCAGCCATGACTGCACCTCGGCGACTCGCGGCCAGCGGAGCAGGCGGCCGCTGATCCGTGGCAGGATGTGATACGCGACGCCGTAGATCAGCAGGGTGACCCAGCCCCACAAGTTGAGCTCGGCGTGGAGCGGGCGCCAGACCGGACCGAGCGACCGGTTAAAGGCAAACAGGACCCCCAGACCGATGCCGATTGCCAGGTAGGCGAAAGCCGCCTTGATGCAGCGAATACTCAATGCGTTCAGCGGGGCTGCTCCTTCAAGCTGATTGGGAGCACCACCGGCCGGGGGTGCAGGACGTGCAGCGTTGGCCAGACGGTCCAGGCGAACAACCCGACGGCAACCGTCATGAGCAGCCCACCAGGCGCGAAGAGCCAGGCCCAGCCCAGGCCTAGCCCCGGGACCATCAAAAGCAGGGCGGCACTGTGGAAAAGCAGTTGCAGGCGAGCCCAGGCTGGCCCGCGCACGCCCCGGCCACTGAAGCGGGGCAGTACATGATAGGCGACGCCGACGATCATCAACATGACCCAACCCAGCGTCGCCAGGTGCTCCGCAGCCAGCACCCAGGCCCCGCGGATCCAGCCCAATTGGACGGCGAGCAGCAGGAGCAGGGCGAACGGCAGGGAGAGCCCGGCCCCCTTGGTCGCCTGCGTGCCGATGCGGTCGACGCGGGGCTGGTCCGGGATCGGCGGCGGCAGGGCAGGGTGTGCCCGCCGGCGCCCACGCACGAACAGCAGCATCGTGTTGGCCACGAAAAT
>DOUV01000281.1 GCA_003520455.1 Chloroflexota bacterium
GGCCCCCAGCCGCGGTTTCCCTGACCTGGCGGTCAGGACAGGCAACCGCCGGGCTCCTCCCCGCCGGGCGCGGGCTTGACCGGCCGGTTGGCCATCTGTCCTTGCGCTAGCGCAAAGACAGGCGGGCCTTGATCGGCTATCGTTGTCTATGAACCCGACCCGGCCGCGGCGAAGGCCGCAACGGAGGTGACCGTGCAGTCCTCAACGCTGACTGCCGATCTGACTATAGCGACCGTTCTGGACGCATGGCCACAGACCATCCCGCTCTTCATCGACCACCGGATGGCCTGCGTGGGCTGCGCGATGGCCCCCTTCGATACTCTCGCCGACGTGGCAACGATCTACGGTCTGTGTCTGGATCGCTTCCTCAACGAATTGAAGCAGCTCATTCAGTGGGAAGAGACCCGTTGAAGTTCCTTCCTGGATTCCTGGGACCTGCCTGGATTTCTCAACCCGGTGCCCAAGGGACTGCGGTCCAACGGTCGAATCCCATATCGTGCCAGGCCGAGACGCTCAGTCCCAGCGTCTGTACTGGCAGCAGCCCTGTCTCCTTCGTTGATACTGGTCGCCGCAGGTACCATTCATTGCGATGTGCCAGAGCGCTGGTCAAGGAGTCAGACTTCCGACGTCTCGCAAGAGCTGGGAAGACTCCGATCATGCGCCCCCGGCGACGCCTTGACCGCTGTTCCAGGCGCTACTCGTTGAACCAGGATGCGGCAGGAATGTGGTGTCCCCGCTAGAAGGAAGCAGCAAGTCGCGGGGGCGCTTATGCAAGCTTTCTACGTTGTTGCGAACCAGGTAGCGGCGTTATGCTACCTGGCCCCCATGCGACTTTTGGAGCGAAGGAGGCACCAGAATGACGGCGGGCTCTCTCACTCGGCCGCAACTCCCTGGCGAGTTCCTGAACCGTTACGTACTCCCCAAGGTAGCCCTCACGGTGATCGGTATTGCCTCGCTGGGGGGAGCGTACGTGACGATGACGACGCACGGTGCCCCCCTCGCCTGGGCGCCAGTCCGCTGGTTGCACCTGGTCGCTCTAGGCACACTGGCTGGCGGCGCCATGTGGTGGGCCTTCTTCGTGCAGCGACCCACGGAAGCCGGGGAGAGCGCGGACGTGGCACGTCTCGCCGTTGCTCAGCAACAGCGGTTCCGGATCGTTGGCGGCGTCGCCCTTCTCGCTGCTCTACTCACCGCGCCCCACTTGACCTGGTTCAGTCGCTGGGCGACCGCGGCCGGCAACCAGGCGCTCTGGGTTGCAAATGGGATCATCCTCCTGGTCGGCCTGGGAAGCGCTGCCTGGCTCCTATCCCGCCATCCGGAAGCGCCGCGCGCGTTCGCGGTCGGAGCGGCCCGTTGGAGTTGGGCGGTCCTCACACTGACGTTGGTGCTCACCGCGATTCTGGACGCCAGCCTGACCTTCCCGAACCAGCCCTCAGCCTGGATCTTGCGGTCGCTGCACCTTGTGGCCTTCGGACTCTGGTTTGGCGGAGCAGTCTGGAACATCTTTATCGCCGTCCCCGCCGCTCGAGAGACCTTGAGCCTGCCGGTGGTGGTGTCTGCGGCGCAGCAATTGGAGCGCTTCCGCTGGGTGGTGCGGGCGATTCTGCCGACGTTGGTCGTCACCGGCCTGTTCCAGGCGCTGCCCTACACCGGTTACAGCCTCGCCGGTCTGATGACTCCCTTTGGGCTGCTCATCCTGTTCAAATTGGCCCTGATCGTCGGGCTGGTTACCATCTTCATCACCTGCCCGATGTGGCGAGCCTGCTCACCCATCCGGGGGATCTGTGATCTGGAGGAGCTCAAGACGCCCCCGTTGCCCGAGCCCACGCGCCAGTTGGATAACCGCGGCAAGGCCTGCGCAGGCTTCGTCTACATTCAGCAGGCGCTGGAGGGCATGGGGTCAGCGGAGACGTTGGAATTGCTGAGCAGCGATCCCATCTCGTGGTGGGAGTTACCCGCCTGGCTTGAGAAGCAAGGTCTTGCCCTGCTCCATCGCGAGCGCACCGGACGCCTGTGGTGGCGGACGTATCGCTACCTGATCCGGCAGGAGCAGCCGGCAACCAGCGGAGTGACGCCCCTGGTCATGGGGCACGCGATTCATTTCGAAGCTTGAGGGCGAGGCATCAATGGTGGGAAAGGCTGCAGGCGGCGTACAGGGGCGTCCCATTCCGCTCATCGCCGTGGGGATCCTGGCCTCGCTGGCGGCCATGTGGACCGCGCTGATACGGATTGGGTGGCCCTGGGCCGGCGGTGGGGCTACAGTGTCCCGCTGCTGATGGCCTCAGCGCTCTGGCCCTGATCACGGGTCGGTAGGAGCAGGATCGGATGCAAGCAAGCGGGCGTGACCTCCGCCGGCTGTGGATTGCCGCGCTGGGGGTTTTCCTTCTGGCGGGCAGTACAGGTGCGCTCAACCGCTTTTGGCTGGCCTACGGATTTCCCGCCGGGCTGCAGTTTGTGAACGTGCGCCACGCGCACTCACACTTGATGTACTTCGGATGGGTCACGCCGGCCCTCATGGCGCTGATCGCCACCAGGTTGCCGCCCCTGATCGGGCGGACGCCCTCCCCGTGGATTCGTCGGACGATCGGTGCCACCCTGGGCCTGGCGCTGCTGGCCTATCCCCCGTTTCTTCTGTTCGGCTATAGCGTGGCCGAGATCGGCGGACGGCGCCTGCCCCTTTCAGTGATCACCGCCAGTCTGAACATCCTGGCCTGGTACACCTTCATCGCGCTCTACCTGCGCACCACCTGGGGAGTCCCGCGCAGCCGTCCGTTCCGGCTATGGGATGCAGCCCTCGCCTTTCAAGTACTGGCCTCCATGGGAGCCTGGGGGCGAGGGGTCCTGGTGGGGCTCAAGGTCACCGACCCCTTCCTGACCGATGCCGCCGTCTATCTCTTCCTGGACCTCTTCTCGGATGGGTGGTTCATGTTAGCCCTTCTAGGGCTGGCAGCGGCGGAGTACCCGGTGCTCTCCAGTTCCTCCGGCCGGTGGGCCATGCGGCTCGTCATCTTCGGGTTGCCGGTGACGTTCCTCCTCGGTGTACCCGTCAGCCTGGTCCCGACCGCCGTTCGGCTCGTGGCCGGGCTCGGGGGCATCCTGGTGGCGCTCGGACTGCTCGGGGGCATCTGGGTGCTGTGGCCTGCCGTCTCGCGCCGCCCGGGCACCACCTGGCGCGTGCCACTGGTCTTCCTGGGGATCAAGGCACTGGCTGAGTTCGGGATTGCAGTGCCGTCCGTAGCGCTGTGGGCCGAGCAAGTGGGATTGCGCATCTCCTACCTGCACTGGTTGCTTCTGGGCTTCGTGACGCTGGGAGTGCTTGCGGCAGCGAAGGACGCCTGGGGACCGGCGACTGTTCGCGGAAGCGGCTGGATGACCGCTGGAGTGATCCTGCTGATTGCCACACTCCTGCCTCTCACAGCTCTGTGA
>DOUV01000345.1:0-724 GCA_003520455.1 Chloroflexota bacterium
CCGATCGCCAACCCCGTCGCCAGCCCAGCCAGTGCGCTCGCGCGCAGCGAACCGCGCTCGGCCACGGCCGTCATCGCCAGCAGCGCGGCCATCACCAACGCCGTCAGCAACGGATCAACTGTGTAAAAGTGCGCCAATTGCACGTGCAGCGTGGCCAGCGCCACGGCCGCTGCCGCCGTCAATCCTACGCCCACGGTGAAGAGCCGCCGGCCGAGAGCGTAAGTGAGCACGACCGTCGCCAGGTCGGCAATCACCGCCAACAGGCGCCCGACCAGCGCAAGGTACTCATAGCGAGCGGGCAAGGGACCAGGGACCAGAGGAGTGGCGGCGGCGCCAACGAGCCGCAGCAGATAGAGCGGAAAGTGGCCGTAGGCGAAACGGTGCCGCGCGCCCGCCTCCTGATCCCAGAAGGGATTGAGCGGCGATCCGGCCGGTGCCAGACCGGCGAGCGTCTGGGGCAGGTGCAACTCGGCCGCGACGACCACGATCCAGCGCTCGTCGGGGTGAAAGAGCTGTCCCTCGTCCCAGTTCAGACCGTGTAGCCGCAAGGCGGCCGCCACGATCAGAATCAGCGTCAAGGCGACCCGGGACCCGCTCCACCAGCGCGCTGGACGCGCCGCGTGCTCTACGTTCAACCAACCTCCCAGCGCCTTCCATGCAAACGGCTGGCTATTCTAGCACGCGCCCCCTGAGACCGCCAAAGTAGAGACGGCCCGGTGGGCCG
>DOUV01000345.1:753-6357 GCA_003520455.1 Chloroflexota bacterium
CCGTCTCCGCCCCTCCGCGCCTGCCACCCCCTGTAGAAACGGCCAGGCGGGCCGTCTCCCGCTGGGCCGTCTCTACACCGGGCGTCTCCCCCGGGGGGGCGTCTCTACACAGGAGGGGACAACGAACCGCTGAATCGTGTATCAGAGGATTCACACTCGCGAAAATCGGCCGCGGCCATCAACACGAGCGCACAAAGAATCACCCGTCGAGGAACGACGACGAGGCGGGCCAGTCCTGGCGGCGCCCCAAAACAGAGCGGCCCGGAGAGCCTGAGAACCGCTCCCGGCCCACCAGCTACTCGCCCTCATTCAGCTTGAGCACGGCCATGAAGGCTTCCTGCGGAATTTCGACGCTTCCGAGCATCTTCATCCGCTTCTTGCCTTCTTTCTGCTTCTCCAGCAGCTTTCGCTTGCGCGTCACGTCGCCGCCGTAGCACTTGGCGAGCACGTCTTTGCGCAACGCCGGCACCGTCTGGCGCGCGATGATGCGGTTGCCGATCGACGCCTGAATCGGCACCTTGAACATCTGGCGCGGGATCACTTGCTTGAGCTTGCGCGTCAGCGCATCACCCTTCTGGTAGGCAAAATTGCGGTGGACGATGATGCTGAGGGCGTCCACCGGCTCCTCGTTAACCAGCAGGTCCAACTTGACCAGCTCCTCGGCCCGGTAGTCGAGGAAACGGTAATCGAGTGACGCGTACCCGCGGGTGCGGCTCTTGAGTTGGTCGTAGAAGTCCACGATCAGCTCGGCCAGGGGCAACTCGTAGGTCAGTTGAACGCGCTTCTCGTCGAGGTACTCCATCTTGCGGAAGACGCCCCGGCGACTGGTCACCAGATCCATGATGGGACCGATGTAGTCGCTCGGCGTCCAGACCTGGATCTCCATCCAGGGCTCGCGGATCTCCTCGACGAAGTTCGGCTCGGGAAGTTCGGCCGGAGAGTCGATCTCGATCTCTTCGCCGTTGGTCAAGAGCACGCGGTAGGCTACGCTGGGCGCGGTGGCGATCAAGTTGAGACTATACTCGCGCTCCAAACGCTCCTGGACGATCTCCATGTGGAAGAGCCCCAGGAACCCGACCCGAAAGCCGAAGCCCAGGGCAACAGAAGTCTCCGGCTGGTAGGTCAGCGAGGCATCGTTGAGCCGGAGCTTGTCGAGCGCGTCGCGCAAATCCATGAAGTCGTCGGACTCAACCGGATAGATGCCGGCGAAGACCATCGGCTTCGCCGGCTGGTAGCCTGGCAGCGGGCGCTTGGCCGGGCGGGACGCCAGGCTCAGCGTGTCGCCGACGCGGACTTGCTTGACATCCTTGAGCCCCGTGGCAACATACCCGACCTCGCCGGCCCGGAGCGGCTCGTCTATTGGCGTCATTCGCGGCGCGAAGACCCCCATCTCGAGCGGCTCCACTACGATCCCCTCGGCCATGAGCATCAGCCGCCGATTGGGAGGGGCCTCGCCATCGATCACCCGTACGTAGGCAACCACGCCCTTGTAGGAGTCGTAGTGCGAATCGAAAATCAAGGCGCGCAGTGGCGCCTCCGGATCGCCCGTGGGCGGAGGCACGCGTTGCACCACCGCCTCGAGCACCGCGTCGGTGTTGAGCCCCGTCTTCGCCGAGACCGGAATTACCTCCTCCGCCGGGAGGCCAACGAGCTTCTCGATCTCCTCGGCGACCGCATCGGGATCGGCTGACGGCAGGTCAATTTTGTTGACGACCGGAATGATCTCCAGGTCGGCATCAATCGCCATGTAGAGGTTGGCCAGGGTCTGTGCCTGGACGCCCTGGACCGCATCCACCACCAGCACAGCCCCTTCGCAGGCCTGCAGCGCGCGGCTGACCTCGTAGGTGAAGTCCACGTGCCCGGGGGTGTCAATCAGGTTGAGCTCGTAGGCCTGGCCGCCCGGAGCGGTGTAGAACATACGCACCGCCGAGGCCTTGATGGTGACACCCTTCTCGCGCTCCAGGTCCATGTCGTCGAGGACTTGTTCGCGCATCTCGCGCTCAGTGATCGTCCCGGTCTGCACGAGCAGGCGATCGGCCAGCGTGCTCTTGCCGTGGTCGATATGGGCAATGATACAAAAATTCCGAATGTGACTCTGATCCATCAGTCGTATATCCACGTGAAACGCGACGCGTGAGAAGAAAGAATCAAGTAGGATTCACGGATCACGAAGCATGAAAACGGCCGGCGCAGAACACGGTCGCCGGCCACGAACACCCCCAAGTAGCCTCAAAAAAGTATAACTCAGCAGCCGGCCTGGGCAAAACCAGCGCACGGGAGACGCCGCCCCGGTTGTCTGCCGACGATTGGGCCCACACCGGTTGACCACCGAGCACGGGACAATGTGACAATCGCTCCCGGGCGTGCTAGAATCGCTCCGTTTGCCGCCTTGCGGCACTCATCCCTGGTAGGAGCCCCATGGAACCCCTTCAGAATCTCTCGATCAACATCGGCGCCATCCTGCAAGTGTTGTTAGCGTTCTTTGGCGCTTTTGGCCTGGCTCTCTGGTTGAGCCTGGTCATCTGGACCTTCCGCGACATTCGTGCCCGCACGCGGGATATCTTTGCTGTCCTGCTGGCAACCCTGCTGGTCTTGATCTTCAGTCTGCCCGGTCTGCTGCTCTACTTGCTGCTGCGCCCGCGGGAGACGTTAGCCGAGCAGTACGAGCGTTCGCTCGAAGAGGAGGCGCTGTTGCAGGAGATCGAGGACCGCCGCATCTGCCCTTCGTGCCACGAGCCGGTGGAGGCGGATTTCCTGCTCTGCCCGAATTGCTCGACGCGCCTGAAGAACCAGTGCAGCAACTGCAGTCGGCTCATGAAGTTGGAGTGGAACGTCTGCCCCTACTGTGGCACCTGAACCGGTCGAAGGTTAAAAAGCTGAAGGTCAAGGGACGAACCCTCGACCTTCAACTTTCGCCCTGCGGGGCGCCCCCAAGCGACATCGCCTCGTACACCCGGAGGGGCGCCCCCCGGCGAGTACCCCCAGCTTGGGTGCCCCCGTGGGGGGAGGGCATCCCCCGTAGGGGACAACCTGCGAACCTTCAACCTGCTAATCCGTCGAGAGATTGGGCATCCCCAGGCCGAAGCCGAGCTTGGGCAACGGCTCCTCCTCGGCCTCCTTGCCAAAGTGAATCCGCTCATCGCCCTCGCCGATAACCTCGACCGCGAGCGCCAGCGACTGTAGCTCCTTGACCAGCACCCGGAAGCTCTCCGGAATACCGGCCTCGCCGATCGACTCACCCTTGACGATGGCCTCGTAGGTCTTGGTGCGGCCGGTCACATCATCCGACTTGACGGTGAGCATCTCTTGCAGGGTATGAGCCGCGCCGTAGGCCTCGAGCGCCCAGACCTCCATCTCGCCGAAGCGCTGGCCACCGAACTGCGCCTTGCCACCCAGCGGCTGCTGGGTCACCAGGCTGTACGGGCCGGTCGAGCGGGCGTGGACCTTGTCCTCGACCAGGTGGGCCAGCTTGAGCATGTTGATGATGCCGACGGTGACCGGGCGGTCGAAAGGCTCGCCGCTCTTGCCGTCGTAGAGGCGCTGCTTGCCGGAGGTCGGCAGCGGCCAGCCGGTTTCCTCGCTGATCGCCCGCGCCACCTCGGCGAGCTCATCCTCTCCTACACCCTCGAGACGCTCGGCGTAGCCACGATGCTCGATCCAGAGCCGGAGACAGACCTGAATGGCAGCCCTCTCTACCGCGGCCAGTTCTTCGCGGCTGCGCGAGTCGTTCTCCCAGGTCAGGATCCTGGCCGGGTCGTAGCCGCGCTCTTCCAGCCAGACACTCAGCCAGGTACGGCGCATGGTGGTGCGATCGCGCACCAGGTCCAAGGCCTCATCAGGCGTATGGCCGGCATCCAACAGGCGCTGGACGAGAAAAGCCTGGACGGTCTCCTCATCCTCGGTGAACTGATCGAGGTCCTCACCCTGGTCGCGCATGAACTCTACGGCCAGATCGTTGACGTCCAGCCAGGCACGCTCGATCATCCAGGAACGTGCCAGCTCAGCCGCAATCTGGCGCTCGTCGGCACCATCGAAGACCGGCGTGATGACTCGGAAGCCCAGACGAGAGGCCGCAAAGCCCAGGTGGGTCTCCAGAATCTGGCCGATGTTCATGCGGGCCGGGACCCCCAACGGGTTCAGAATGATCTCGACCGGGGTGCCATCCTCCAGGTAGGGCATGTCCTCGACTGGCACGACCTTGGAGATGACGCCCTTGTTTCCGTGGCGACCGGCCATCTTGTCGCCCTCGGTAATCTTGCGCCGCTGGGCAATGCTCACCCGGACCATCTGCTCGACGCCGGCCGGCAGGTCCTGGTGCGTCTCGCGGGTAAACTCGCGGATGTCCACTACCTTCCCGCGCTCTCCGTGAGGCAAGCGCAGCGAGGAGTCTTTGACCTCACGGGCCTTCTCGCCGAAGATCGCTCGCAAGAGTTTCTCTTCCGGCGTCAACTCGGTCTCGCCCTTGGGCGTGATCTTGCCAACCAGGATATCACCCGGGCCAACCTCGGCCCCGATGCGGATGATGCCGCGCTCGTCCAGGTCCTTGAGCGCATCCTCACCGACGTTGGGGATGTCGCGCGTAATCTCCTCCGGCCCAAGCTTGGTATCGCGCGCCTCGATCTCGTGCTTCTCGATGTGAACCGAGCTGAACTTGTCGTCGCGCACGAGTTGCTCGCTGATGAGAATGGCGTCCTCAAAGTTGCCGCCCTCCCAACTCAGGAAGGCAACCAGCACATTCTGACCGAGAGCCAACTCACCACCCTCGGTCGCGTTGGAGTCGGCCAACACATCGCCGCGCTTGACCCACTGGCCTTTGAGGACGATCGGGCGCTGGTCGATGTTGGTGCTCTGGTTCGAGCGGCTGAAACGCCGCAGGGTGTAGACGTGCTCGTTCCCCTCAACGTCGCGGACAACGACACGCTCGCCGGTGACACTTATGACCTGACCATCCTGCTCGGCCACTACCACCTGGCCCGAGTCACGGGCGGCGGGAGCTTCCATACCAGTACCGATGATCGGCGCTTCCGGCCGGACCAGCGGGACGGCCTGGTTCTGCATGTTCGAGCCCATCAGGGCCCGGTTGGCGTCGTCGTGCTCCAGGAAGGGGATCAGCGCAGCCGAGACGCCCACGACCTGCTTGGGCGAAACGTCCATGAAGTCCACCCGATTGACCGGCTCGCGGCGGTAATCGTCGCGGCGGCGAACCGAGACGCGGTCGCGGATGAAATAGCCCTCTTCATCCAGCGGCGCGTTGGCCTGCGCCACACCGTACTCCTCTTCTTCGTCGGCCGAGAGGTAGACGATCTCTGTGGTCACCTTCGGCTTGACCTTGATTTGACGCCGGTCGAGCGCCGCCAGCCGCTCAGCCATCTCGGCGCTGATGCGCTCGCCCTCGCTGACGATCGGATCGCCGGTGGCAGGGTCCAACACCGTCTCGCGAGCGATATGGCCAATCGGCGCCTGACCATCGTTGTCAACCGAGTTGACGACCTTGCGGTAGGGCGTCTCGATGAAGCCGAACTCATTGACCCGACCGTAAGTCGCCAGGCGACCGATCAGGCCGATGTTCGGACCCTCGGGCGTCTCGATCGGACAAATGCGGCC
>DOUV01001094.1:0-2007 GCA_003520455.1 Chloroflexota bacterium
CCGCCGGGAGGGGCTCGACCAGCCGCTGCGGGAGGGCAACTGGCCGTTGCTGTCCGCCTCACCGTTACCCTATACCCCGCACAGCCAGATTCCCAAAGAGATGGACCGGGCCGACATGGACAAGGTCCGCGATGAGTTCGTCCGCGCGGCCCGGATGGCCCAGGAAGCCGGCTTCGATCTACTCCAACTCCACTTCGCCCACGGCTACCTGCTGGCGAGCTTCATCTCGCCGCTGACCAACATGCGCAGCGACGACTACGGCGGATCGCGGGAGAAGCGCCTGCGCTTTCCCCTCGAGGTCTTCGACGCGGTGCGCGCCGTCTGGCCGGAGCATAAGCCGATCTCGGTCGCCATCTCAGCCGCCGACTGGGTCGAAGGGGGCTTCGATGTTGCAGACGCAGTTGTCCTCGCTAAGGTGTTGAAAGAGCACGGCTGCGATTTGATTATGCCGTTGGCCGGCCAGACGACCCCCGAATTTCAGCCGCTCTACGGCCCTGGCTTCCTGACTGGGCTGAGTGACCGGGTTCGCAACGAAGCCGCGATTGCGACGATGACCACTGGCCATATCACGACCGCCGGCCAGGTCAACACCATCCTGGCGGCCGGCCGGGCGGATCTCTGCATCCTGGATACACCGCATCTGGACGAGGGTGGTCAATCGTAGGGCTGGTCTGAGCTGGGCGCCATCTTGAGCGATCGACCCCGGTGGGCAGTTGCAACTCGGCGCGGTTTTGGGGTATCGTGTTAAGGTGTGAGGAGGACTCGGCGGCATCCCAGGAGGGAGGTGCCTCTCAGCTGCCTAAGTTCCTCCGAAGTTCTCCTGAATTCGTCTGGATTCCCTCGAGGAGGAAAATATTCCTTTGACCGATCCAATGCCTTCCATCGAGCTTCCTGCCCCTGCCGGTCGCATTGCCCTCGTGACCGGGGCCGGGCGCGGCATCGGCAAAGAGATCGCCCTGGCGCTGGCACGGGCCGGGGTCGATGTAGGGGTCACCGCCCGCAGCGTGGCTGAAATCGAGGTCGTAGCCGCCGAGATTCAGGCCCTGGGGCGCCAGGCCGTGGCCGTGCCGTGCGACGTGGCCGACGCGACGAAAGTGACGCGAATGGTTACCATCGTCGGGGAGCAGTTGGGGCCGGTCACCATTCTGGTCAACAACGCCGGCCAGGGACTCAGCCACAAATTTCTGGATCACCCCGATGCCCTCTGGCACCAGATGATTGCCGTTAACCTCCACTCAACCTACTACGTCAGCAAGGCTGTCGTGCCGATGATGGTCGAGGCCGGATGGGGGCGGATCATCAACATTGCCAGTGTCTCCTCCAAGGTCGGTGCGCGCTACCTCGCCGCCTACACGGCCGCCAAGCACGGTGTCCTCGGCCTGACGCGTGCGCTGGCGGCTGAATTCGTCAAGAACAATATCACCGTCAACGCCGTTTGCCCCGGCTACGTCGATACGCCGATGACCGATGCCAGCGTAGCCAACATCGTGGCTCGGACCGGCATGAGCGAAGCCGAGGCTCGCGCCACCCTGGCCAACATGAGTCCGCAGCAGCGCCTCATCCAACCCGAGGAGGTCGCCGCGGTCGTGATGCTCCTGGTCAGCGAGGTGGCCCGCGGCATCAACGGCCAGGCGATCAACGTGGATGGTGGCGCTGTGATGTTCTGATGATTGATCGTACGAGGACGGAAGCCGCATGACTCAGCTCAAGAGTGCCCCCCTCATGCTTCAAGAGATTCGAGAGCGCGTCAGTTCGATTTCCAGCGCCGTTTGTTGAGGGCGTTCCTGGTGCTGCCAGAGTATCGTTCCATGACCTATGAGGAGTTCCTCAACTTGGCTGACGAGGATCTTCCAGCCGAATGGGTCGACGGCGAGGTGATCGTGACAAGCCTGGCACGCGATAGGCACCAGGACATTGTTCGCTTCCTGACGGCGGTGCTGAGTGTGTTCGTTGAGACGCACGAACCAGGCGCCGTTCGCCCGGCACCTTTCCAGATGAAGCTCGCTC
>DOUV01001094.1:2034-2933 GCA_003520455.1 Chloroflexota bacterium
TCGCTCAGGAACATCTGGACCGCCTGAAGGCGACCTACCTGGATGGACCGGCAGACCTCGTAATCGAGATCACATCACCCGAGAGCGTTGGGCGGGACCGGGGCGAGAAGTTCTACGAGTACGAGCAGGCAAATATCCCGGAATACTGGCTGATCGACCCCGAGCGGAAACGGGCCGAATTTTATCGCCTGGACGAAAACGGACAGTATCAACTCGTGCCGCAGGAAGCAGGCGTTTACCGGTCGCGAGTCCTGGAAGGATTCTGGCTGCGCGCGGACTGGCTCTGGCAGACACCGCCTGTTTTGGAAGCACTTCGAGCGCTTGAGTTGGTTTAACTGGGTGAAGGCGATAGAGAACTGCGCGAGCAAAACAAGGACGATCCACGAATGACCACGCAAACCTCCTTCGATTTCCGTTACGACGTCCACGAGGGTGTCGCCACCATTGTGTTCGACCGGCCGGAGGTGCTCAACGCCCTCACCTTTGAGGTGTACGCCCAATTCCGCGACCTGCTCGAGGCGCTGCGCTACGATGACGCCGTGAAGAGTGTCGTGCTGACCGGGAGCGGCAGCGCTTTCTGCTCGGGCGGCGACGTCTTCGAGATCATCGAGCCGCTCCTGGCGCGCGACGTGAAGGGGCACCTCGAGTTCACCCGCATGACGGGCCAGGTGGTCCTCAACATGCGCCAGTTGGAGAAGCCGATCATCGCCGCGCTCAACGGTACGACCGCCGGCGCGGGCGCCGTCATCGCCCTGGCGAGCGACCTCCGCCTGGCCGCCGAGGGCATCAAGATCCATTTCCTCTTCACCAAGGTCGGCCTCACCGGCGCCGACATGGGCGCGGCCTATCTCTTGCCGCGCATCGTCGGCACCGGCCGCGCGCTGGAAATCCTCCTCTTT
>DOUV01000332.1 GCA_003520455.1 Chloroflexota bacterium
AGGCTGTGTTCGTCGGCGCGGGCGGCGTGGGCGACGCCGGGAGGGTTGCCATCGGCAGAGGAGTCGGACTACTCGCCAACACCGGCGGCTGGAAGGTCGCGGTCGCCCGGCGAGCCGGGACTGCCGGACGAGCGGGGACCAACTGCAACGCCGCGAGTCCGATGCAGTAGCACGGGATGGTCAGAGCAATGATCGCAAGAAAGAGAGCACGGGCGGAACGATGCGAAGCTGGCGGCGTGCCAGATGGGGGCCGAGATGATGCCATGCAATTCGTCGCTTTTGCATCGAGTCAGGAGCGGCTCCGCTCCTGAGCCTAGAGTGTCTCGAGGGCCTCAGCAATCGCTCGCCGTACCGCTTGCAGATAGGCAATATCGAGCACGGCAGAGGCACGTTCAATCGCGACGTTCTCATAATCCCAAACCGCACTGTCCACGCCGGACTGCGGCTGCGACTCATCGAAGCGAGCGAGATATCCGAGCCAGGTATCAACCTGGCGAAGCCGGTGCTCCAGGTAGGGACGCAGATGCGGTCCGCGCAACGCTTCGACATCGACATCGTAGAGACTGGAGCGAAGATAGAGCGGCAATCCCGAAAGCGGCCAGGCTTGTGCCATTCGACGGTTCCTCCTTCGATTTGGCCGTAGTATCTTAGCATCCGCCCCCAGCGCTGTCAAAGCGTTGAGCGGAGGGCAAACTGGTATTTTGCCCTCCACCCTACCGGTTCCCGACGCCTCCTCCGAAGCAAGAATGACGACAGATCCAGGTCCAGACGGCTGGGGTGGTCCTCGACGGTGGCGCCCAGGATGTAGCCGTCGACAGACGCTTCAACAGCTACGACGGCCCGATCCATGAGTGACCCGTCTGGCTCGACCACCTGAACGTACGACGAGCGCGGGCACATCACTGAGACGATCAAGTCGGTGAACACCGTCTGTAGCTTCGCGACGCAGTGGGACCATGACGCGGCTGACCGGGTCGTCTGGATGAAGGGCGCTCACAACAGTTCGCCCACGGGACTACCGGCGGACCTGGTCTCCAACGATCGGGTTGGCGACTGCAATCACAGTGCCGATCGGAAGGCCCGCCGCCCCCGAACCCGGCACGTCACCATCATGACGTCCGGGACCAGCAGGTTTTGACACCGCCTTGTAGGGTTCCTACAATCTCTCAACAAGAGCCAATAGGGTGGAGGAACTTGTGAGCGAACACTTGCGTCTACGGGAAGGCTGGCTGACGTTTGGGCTACTGGCCCTCTTGCTCCTCAGCGCCACCTGGGGAGTTCAAGGTGCCAATTGGGCCCCAGACCTGGATGTGCTCAACTGGATCGTGCTTGCTGGCGTAGTAGCGGGGCTGGTGCTCGCCAAGAGCCGTTTACCCGGACCCCTGGCGCATTTTCTCGCCTGGGTGATTGGGGCCGCGTGGATCACCTGGCTGGCGCTCAGGTTCTTCCCGGAACTCGACACCTGGCAGGAAAGACTCGCCGAACTTACCGATCGAGTGACGCTCTGGGCACGAGCCGCTCTCTCGGGCGGCGTGAGCGCTGACGCCATCATCTTCGTCCTGTCTATGGCCCTGCTGATGTGGCTGATCAGCTACAGCGCGGCCTGGTACTTGTTTCGCAGCCACAACATCTGGGGCGCCGTGGTGCCGGCAGGCGCCACCATCCTGGTTAATACTTACTACGCTCAACAAGGTCTCACCTTCTTTTTGCTCGTCTACCTGGTCTGCGTCTTCTTGCTGATCGTCCGGAGCTACATCTATGATCAGGAAGAAGAGTGGCGTAGCCACGGGGTCACCTACAACCCAGATCTCGGCATCGCCTTTCTGCGTGACGGCGCGCTCTTCGCCGTCGGCATGATTTTATTGGCCTGGCTACTGCCGGCGGCGATCGAAAAGCGAACGTTCAACCCGGTACTGGCCCGGTTCGGCGCGCCGCTCGGGGAGGTCCAGCAGACGTGGAGCCGGCTTTTTGCGTCGTTGAACTATCGGCCCGCCATAGCCAGTTCCTGGTTCGGCAAGAGCATGACCTTCCAGGGTCCGTTGCGCCTCTCCGACGAATTGGTCATGGAGGTTGAAGCCCCGCGCGGGCGCTACTGGCGCGCGGTGGTTTTCGACAAATATAGCAGTGCCGGGTGGACTGCCAGCAACAGCTCGACCGTTGATCTGGAGGGACGCAATCCAACGATCCCCGGCTTCACTCAAACCTCCGATAATCTCCGCGCGCAGGTCACGCAGAACTTCACAATTATCGTGCCTGGAGGCAACATCCTCTTCGCGGCCGCCCAGCCACTCCAGGTGTCGCTGCCGGCGCGCATGCTTATGGCCGGACCGGCGAAGGGCCAGCCAGATGGGACTGAGACTGCCATGGCGCAACTCTACGCCAAGACCCCGCTCTACAGCGGCCAGCGCTACAGCGTCACCAGTGCCATCAACCGCGCGGATGAGCAGAGCCTGCGGGCCACCGGTACTGACTACCCCGACTACATCCGCGAGTCCTACACGGCGCTCCCCGCGACTGTGCCAGAGCGGGTGCCTGCCCTGGCGGCACAGCTCACGGACGGTCTGAAGACGCCTTATGATAAGGCCAAAGCCATCGAGAGTTACTTGCGCAGCATTCGCTACGATGAGAACATTCCAGGCCCGCGGCCAGGTGAGGATGGCGTTGACTATTTCCTGTTTCGCCAGCGGGCGGGCTACTGCGATTACTACGCCTCGAGCATGGCGGTGATGCTCCGCTCCCTCGGCATCCCCGCCCGCCTGGCCCAGGGCTACAGCCAGGGCGAGTTCAATGACAAACGCGGCGTCTATGAAGTCCGCCAGCGGGATGCGCACACCTGGGTAGAGGCGTACTTCCCTGGCTACGGCTGGATCGAATTTGAGCCAACGGCCGCAGAACCAGTGCTCGAGCGCCCGAAGACGCCACTTGACAGCGAGGATCCATCCTCCAACGATCCGTCCTCCGACAGTTCCTCAGACCAGAACCTCGACAGCCTGGAGAGACTCCGCCAGCTTGACGAGCAACTGGCGAACGAGCAGGGCGGCCCGGCCAGTTGGTTGCCCTTCAATGGCCGGCTCCAGACGCGCGACGTCGCCCTCCCGGTCGGCGCCCTGGTTATGCTCGGCCTGGCCGGTGGCGTAGTGACCCTCGTCCTGCAGCAGCGGTGGCGCGGCCTCTCGCTGGTCGAGCGCCTCTTCGATCAGGTCGCCCTGGTCGCGCGCGCTGTCGGCGTGCGGTATCGCCCGGTGCAGACTCCTCAGGAGTACGCCGACGAGATCAGCGAGCGTGTTCCTCCGGCCAAAGAAGAGCTCTCCCGGCTGGCTCTGATGTTTAGCCGCATCCGCTTCAGCCCGCACCCGCTCAACCCGGATGAGGAAGCAGAGGCACGGACTACCTGGCGCGCGCTCCGCTCCCGGCTGGTGCGCGGCATCATCGCGTACCGTCTCCCGCGCAGACCGCGCTGATGCCCCAGCGGATGGCCACGAGCGGGGATGCCGGTCGATGCAAGACCCCACTTGTCGTGGAGTGCAACGCGACGCGGCCCCGGGATATGGTCCCGGGGCCGCATTGATTGTTGGCGATGATGGGCGTCGCTTACTTGAGCGGCCGGAGCTGATCAGTCGATTTCTGCTGGCGTGTCGCCGTGGCGGCCCGGCGGACCGCCTCGACCAGCGCCAGGATTCCCTGGCTGACGGGGTGCTGCGGGTTCTGCAGCGCCAGCGGCCG
>DOUV01000187.1 GCA_003520455.1 Chloroflexota bacterium
CCACGGCAGCCTCGTCCAGGCGGCGCACCGGTGGCGCGTCACCGGCCTTCAGCGCCAGGGCGACCAACTCGTCCACCTCCTTGAGGGTGCGGAACGGCCCGAGCCGGGGAGCCAGGTGCACGGTGAGTTGGATTGGGAGCGGCGCTACCGCCTGATGCGAACTCACACCGCGATGCACATTCTGTGTGGTGTCATCTGGCGCGACTATGGAGCGCAGGTGACCGGTGGCAACATGGAACCGGGCCGCGGGCGAATGGACTTCGAGTTCGAACGGATGCAAAAAGAACTCGTCCAGGAGATCGAGGAGCGCGTCAACACCGAGGTGGCCGCGGAGCGCGACATCGTCGTTCGGATCCTCCCGCGGGAGGAGGCCTTCCAGATCCCGGACCTCATCCGCACCAAGATCAACCTGCTGCCCGAGGGCATCACCGCGGTGCGCACAGTCGAGATCAAAGGGCTCGACCTTCAGGCCGACGGCGGCACGCACGTGGCGAATACCCGCGAGGTCGGCCGGATTCGTGTGACGAACTACAAGAGCAAGGGCAAAATCAACAAACGGATTGAAATCGCAATCGGTGAGTGATATGCAGTATCTTCATCCTCCGACTGAGCTCGAAGAACTCGCCGCGCGCGGAGACTACCTCTATCTCCGGAACACCAAATCGGTTGGACAGGAGGTCTGGGAGCTCTATCAATGCCATGACGGAAGCGTAGTTTGGCGCTCGGAGCTGGAAGATGAGTCCGGCCACGTGCTCAGCCATCTGCTGCTCAACCCCGAGCGACGCCCCGATCGTCTCCAGATCCGCCTGCGCCCCAGCGGCCAAACCGATCGCCAGGCGGTCTACACCTTCTTCGACGACAACGTCATGATGGTGCAACACGGTCGCCGGACCATCCTGGATCTGCCGCCCGACTACACGCTGATGGCCGTCGACATCGGTAGCCGCGCGCTGGCGTTGCCGCCTGTTGACTGGGGTGCCGCCACGCCCACACCGCAGATGGTGTTCACGGTGCAACTGCGAGACGACGCCTTCTGGTCGAAACCTGTGAAGTGGACCGCCTATCCTTTGGGCACCGGTCTGAGCGTCACCCTCGGCGACACTCCCTACCAGACCCGTGCTGTTCGCCTGAGCGTCCCGGGCCTGCCGGATCAGCGCGGTTGGTTCGACAGCCAGGGCATCCCGCTCCGTTGGCAGTCTGGGGAGGGCGAGAATGCCTGGGAGGCGTGGCTTACGCATTACGTGCGACTGCACGATACGTGAAAACACGCATCGCGATTGAGGAGCGGATGTGACTGTTGAAGCATTGGTGGAAGAAATTCTCAGCCTCTCGCGCGCCGAGCAGGCCCGGCTGTTTAGCCTGCTGCGTGAGCGCCCGGCCCTCCGCCGCTACTTGAACCTCGAGGCCGCGCCGTCCCCGCCGACCGAGTCGCCGGCAGCCCCACCCCCGGCGCGGACCCTCGACAGCAGCAGCGACTACCTGCTGATCTTCGACGGTGGCAGCCGGGGGAATCCAGGCCAGGGCTATGGCAGCTACGCCCTGTACCGCACCGATACTGGACGCGGGCGAGTCGAGCGGCTCGAGTTTTCCGGGCAGATAACCAACAACGAAGCTGAGTACCAAACGCTCATCACGGCGCTCGAGACCCTGCTCGGCAAGATCCGCGAGCACGGCCGTGACCCGAAACAGTTCTCCATCGAGGTGCGAGGCGACAGCCAACTCGTTATCTTCCAGGTGCTGAGCAAGTGGAAGGCCAGGGACGAGCGCATGGCGGCCTACCGCGACCGGGCGCGGGCGCTGCTTGCCCAGTTCGGCCGCCACGAGCTGAAGCACCAGCTGCGGGACAAGAGCGTGGACGTGCTGGGCCACTGAGAGAGGGAGCAGCGCAGCACGGTGGACTGGTGGCAAGAGTTCTTCGACGAGAGCTATCTCAAGCGCTACGCCCGCGAGCCAGAGATGACTGCCGCCGAGGTCGCCATGCTGTGCGAGTTGCTGCCGGCGCCGCCCGCCAGCGTGCTCGACGTGGCCTGCGGCCAGGGACGCCACAGCATCCCGCTGGCCGCGGCCGGCTATGCGGTGACCGGTCTGGATGCATCGCCGTACCTGCTCTCGGTCGCGCGCAAGGCCGCGGCCGCTGCCGGCGTGACCATCGAGTTCATCGAAGCCGACATTTGCGAGGGTCCTGCGACCGAGCGCTTCGACGCCGCGATCAACATGTTCACTGCTTTCGGCTACTTCGAGGACGATGCCCAGAACCAACGGGCCTTGAACGCGATGGCGAGCGCCCTCAAACCGGGCGGCTACCTGATCATGGAGATGGCCCACCGCGACCGGGTCGTGGCGAACTTCCGCGAGACCGACTGGTACGAACTCGACGACGGCACGATCGTTTGGGAGCGGCGCCACTTCGATGCCGTCCGCGGCCTCAACACGGTTGTCGAGCGCTGGCGCACCCCCGACGGTGTCGAGGACGAGCGCTACCACCACGTGCGCCTCTACACGGCCACCGAGTTGGATCGAATGCTGCGCGTCGTGGGCCTGACACCGACCGCCTGGTTCGGTGACACGGCGCTGCACACCTTCACGCATGAGGCACCGCGCCTTGTGGTGATGGCGGAGAAAAGGGAGATTGGAGTGAACCATGGCCTTCAAAGAGGTTTCGAATCAAGTTGACTTTATTGCTTTGGAGCACGAGATTCTCCGCTTCTGGCGCGAAACCGACACCTTCAACGAGCTGCGCCGGCTGCGCGCGGGGAGTGAGAAGCGCTGGAGCTTTCTCGACGGGCCGATCACGGCCAACAACCCGATGGGCGTCCACCACGCCTGGGGGCGGACCTACAAGGACCTCTACCAGCGCTTCAAGGCCATGCAGGGCTACAACCAGCGCTGGCAGAACGGCTTTGACTGTCAGGGCCTGTGGGTCGAGGTCAATGTCGAGAAGGAACTGGGCTTCAAGAACAAGCGCGACATCGAGGCCTATGGCCTGGCGGAGTTCGTCAAGCTCTGCAAGATGCGCGTGCTGGAGTACGCCGCGGTTCAGACCGAGCAATCAATCCGCCTGGGTTACTGGATGGATTGGAACGATCCCGATGAGTTGCGCCGCCTGCGGGCCTTGCTGGATGACAATTCTGACCAGGAGGTGACGGTGCAGGGCGTTGAGGGCCCGGTGACCGCCCCGGTGGAGGACGTCGTCGGGCGCCTGGGGACGCCTGAGCTTGGCGGCTCCTACTTCACCTTCAGCAACGAGAACAACTACCAGATCTGGGGTTTCCTCAAAAAGTGCCACGAGCGGGGCTGGCTCTACAAGGGCACCGACGTGATGCCCTGGTGCGCCCGCTGCGGCACCGGCATCAGCCAGCACGAGATCGTGACCGACGGCTACAAAGAGCTGACCCACGACTCCGTCTTCCTCCGGTTCCCGCTCGTTGGCCGTGACCAGGAGGCACTCCTCGTGTGGACGACCACGCCCTGGACGTTGACCAGCAACGTGGCGGCCGCGGTTGGCCCCGAGCTGACCTACGTCAAGGTGCGGCACGCCGACGGCTGGACCTACTACCTGGCCAGGGGCGCCGTCAAGAACAGCCTCAAGGGTGAGTACGAGATGCTGGCCGAGCTGAAGGGCACCGAGATGATGGGCTGGGAGTACGAAGGTCCTTTCGATGAACTTCCTGCCGTCCACGCCGCGCTCGACACTCAGCCCCACAAACCTCGCCACCGCGTCATCCCCTGGAAAGAGGTGGGCGAGGAGGAGGGCACCGGCATCGTCCACATCGCCCCGGGCTGTGGCGCCGAGGACTTCGCCTTGAGCAAGGAGCAGGATCTCCCGGTCGTTGCGCCGCTGGACGAGAATGGTATCTATGTTGGCGGCTTCGATTGGCTCACGGAGATGCCGGTCGCCACGGTCGCCCCCCAGATCTTCGATAGCCTGCGCCAGAAAGGTCTGCTCTACCGCACCCAGCGCTACACCCATCGCTACCCCACCTGCTGGCGCTGCGGTGAGGAGCTGGTCTTCCGCCTGGTTGACGAGTGGTTCGTCAGCATGGGCGCGGTCTACGACAAGCCGCGCGCGGCGCTCACCGAGGCTGAGGAGGACACCAGCCTGCGCTACCAGATCATGGACGTGGTCGACCAGATCAACTGGATCCCGAGTTTCGGCTACGAGCGCGAGATGGACTGGTTGCGCAACATGCACGACTGGATGATCAGCAAGAAGCGCTACTGGGGCCTGGCGCTGCCCATCTGGGTCTGCGAGCGGTGCAGCCACTTCGACGTGATCGGCAGCGAGCACGAGTTGGAGGAGCGTACGGTCGGGGGCTGGGAGACCTTCGCCGGCCACACGCCCCACCGCCCCTACATCGACGCGATCAAGATCGCCTGCTCCGAGTGTGGCGGCCTGGCCTCGCGGATCAAAGATGTCGGCAACCCCTGGCTGGACGCGGGCATCGTCGCCTTCAGCACGATGCACTACCGAGAGAATCCGGCTTACTGGGAACGGTGGTTCCCGGCCGATTTCATCACCGAGAGCTTCCCTGGCCAGTTCCGCAACTGGTTCTATAGCCTGTTGGCGCAGAGCACGGCCCTGGTTCGCCGGCCGCCCTTCCTGAACATCCTGGGGTATGCGACGCTGCTGGCTGAGGATGGCCGCCCGATGCATAAATCGTGGGGCAACGCCATCGAGTTTAACGAGGCGGCCGACTCGATGGGCGCCGACGTGATGCGCTGGCTCTACGCCTGCCACCGGCCCGAGCAGAACCTGCTCTTCGGTTACAAGCTCGGTGACGAGACCCGCCGCCGCTTCCTGATCCCGCTCTGGAATGTCTACGCCTTCTTCGTGAACTACGCGAACCTGGATGGCTGGCAGCCAGAGACGCCTGATTGGAAACGAGAGATCGATCCCCAATCCGTTGAAGATCCCGACAAGGTGGTACCCTCTCATCTCCAATCTCAACTCGACGAATGGATTGTGGCGCGACTGAACGAGACGACCCTCGCAGTCACCGGGCACCTGGAGCAGTTCGAGGCCTCCCGTGCGACCCAGGCGATCGAGACGTTGCTGGACGACCTCTCCAACTGGTATGTGCGCCGCTCGCGCCGCCGCTTCTGGAAGAGCGAGGCCGATGCCGACAAAGCGGCGGCCTACGCCACGCTCTACCACGTCCTGGTGGAGATGACCAGGCTGCTGGCGCCCTTCGTGCCCTTCGTCGCAGAGGCGATGTACCAGAACCTCGTACGCAGCGTCGACGCCACTGCGCCCGCCAGCGTCCACCACTGCAACTGGCCGGGTGCCGAGGTCCCCCGGCCCGACCGGATGCTACTCGACAAGATGGGGCTGGCGATCACCGTCGCCGGTCTGGGTC
>DOUV01000226.1 GCA_003520455.1 Chloroflexota bacterium
ACGAAAAGCCCGCCTTGTCCCCTTGGGCTCGCCCTGACGGGCGCCATCTGGCAGGGGCACTCGCGTGGGCGCCCCTTAGGGGGAGAAGCCCAGGGGCTTGCGGCGGGCTAGGTGCGGTCATCGCGATCGGCCCACAATCCGAACAGGGGTGACTGCAGCATATCGCCGGCCGTACCGATCGGCCCAGAGGAGGTTGAGAAGAGGCGATGACCACAACAATCTCGGCCGGGCCAGATGGCACGTCCTCCGGCACCTTAATGTGGAGGTCGCGGCTGAGCGGAATGTCGGCCCGCAAGACAACTGTTTTGATCACAGGGACACTTCCCCAATGTTATCCATCTGACCCCTATCTGGCCCAATTATACGGCCGAGGGCCAGGTAGTCAACCAGGAATCGACTGCAGAGGTTCAGCCCGCCACGACAGAAGGATTGCAACAGAGAGGTGAAACCGTGACACGATCGGCGCCGATACTCAGCCTGGGGCTGCTCCTGGTGGCCGTCGCCCTCGGCGGGGACGGCGCCGGTATCCTGCGCGATGAGGCGGCACACCCCGCACCCCGTAACTCCTGTCCTTGACGATTGAAGGAGGTGTACCATGTTCAAGAAAATACTCGTAGCGGCGCTTGTCCTCGCCGCTGTCCTGACCATCGATCAGGGGCAGAGTCAGGCGCGGACAGAGGTGTCGGCCGGTGCCGCCGTGCCCTACTGGCCGTCCTTCGGCTACGACCGGCAGAACACCTCGCGAAGCCCGCATCCCGGACCCCAGTCCGGGGTGATCGCCTGGACCTATCCGGCGGTGAAGGGGCGCGTCATCAACAACCAGCCGACGGTAGATTCTAACGGCACGGTCTACTTCGGGACCTGGGGCTCTTACGTCGAGGGCACCGGCAACCGGGCGCGGGGGATGCTCTACGCCATCAATCCAGACGGGAGTGAGAAGTGGGTCTACGATCCGGGGCCGCAGGAGGGGTATTACCTGGGCACCATCGAGACATCGCCAGCCATCGGTCCTGATGGGACGATCTACATCGGGCGGGGCGATGGCATCCTTCGGGCTGTCAACTCAGACGGGAGCGAGAAGTGGGCCTTCGAGACGTACGCGGATACGTACGGGCGAGCACAGATCTTCACCAGCCCGGCCATCGCCGAGGATGGCACGATCTATTTCGGCACGGGCGTGTACAAGGTTCTGGGCGTCACGCTGGGGACCAACGTCTTCTACGCCCTCAACCCGGATGGCACGCTGAAGTGGGCTTATCCAGCGGATGCCGCTACAGGCGGTACGCTCAGCCAGCAGATCTTCATGAACCCAGCCATCGGACCGGATGGCACGGTCTACTTCTCCGCCGGCTTTACCACGTACGCCCTCAACCCCGATGGCACGGAACGCTGGCACAAGACGAGCATTCGAAACATGTGGAGCACGGCGGTGGGGGCGGACGGGACCGTCTACGTCCAGGCGATGTATAAGGCCGGCGGCACGGGAGCGATCTACGCTCTCAACCCCGAAGACGGGTCTCGCAAGTGGATGTTCTCCGTTCCGGAGCCGACCGTTTCGAAAGTGGTCATCGCTGCCGATACCCTTTCGGGCACGGGCGGCACCCTCTACTTCGGCTCAGGCACCCACGAGACCACCGATGAGCCCCAGAATGTCGGAAAGCTTTACGCGATCGTGGATTGCGGCCAAGACTGCGTCCAGGAGAAATGGACGGAGCCGGTTGATTTCGGTCTCTCTGCCGGTCCGTCGGCGCTTGACGCCACAGGGACGATCTACGTGGCGCTGCGGGGGGACCTGGACGCCACGCCCCCGGTGCCCGGCCGGGTAGTGACCCTGCGGGACCTGGGTGAGCGTGCGGAGATCCTGTGGAGCGTGGAGGCGAACGGCGAGATCTGGCTGGGCCAGCCGGTGATCGGTCCGAACCGCACCCTCTACTTCGCCGACGCGGTGTGCATGGACTACTCCACCTGCGACGAGGAGACCGACGTCCCATCCCTGTATGTCGTTGGGCCGTCGGAATGCGTCGGGGACGCCAACGGCAACAGCGTGGGTGACGTCGTGGATATCCAGGCGACCGCTGCCCAGCCCGGCTGCCTGGTCTACCTACCGCAGACCGTGAGCCACTGGCGCCAGCCCTGGTCGGCTTCCACATCAATGCCGACCACACCTATGCCGCCCAGCCGGCCGCCGGCTGGGCCTGGTGGCAACAACGCTCCTCACGCCGGCGACGCAGTGTCTGCTGTCAAGCCCTGATGCCACATCTCGGCCCATCATCCCGCTGACACGGTCTGTTGCTCGCAGGCCGAGGCGGTGGTGTTGGCCGCCGAGGCGCGCACCGGCTTGCGACCCCAGCGACGAACCAACCTGCGCCAGTGGATGGAGGTGTGTGCGCGACATCACGTACAACAGCGCCAGCCGGTACGTCTTATCTAAACGACTGGCGGAATATCTTGGTGCGCCGTAGCGAAGAGCCGCCGAACAAGGTGTTGCACCCGGCGGCCGCCGGCGTGACCATGAACCGGCCGCGGGTGAACGCCGGCCCTTAGGCCGCGCGCAGTACCTCGCTTCACAAGCTCAGAGAAAAGGGTATCCCGCCTCGAACGATAACTTTCGTAGACAGGTCTACACTGTGGTATAATTCGAGCGAGTTGATATTTTCACGGCGGGATAGCGATGAAAGTTAAGGAAGGGATCAAGCTGCTGTAACCGTTCAGGGGAGTAGAAACGTGATGCGTTTCGTGATACGTGATGCGTGAACGATTCCTTCACGCATCACGTATCACGTCCCACGCATCACGCCTCCGTAGGGATGGGGCCAGGGAGCACCCTCTGAACGGTTACCAGCTGCTCGAAGAAGATTGATGGTGCCTGGGTAAGAAATCACCGCCTGGGCAAGAAGAACGGACAGACGCCATCCGCAGCCCAGACACGCTCTGGTCAGTTGACCATCCGTACCTTACTCATCAGGGTCCGGGCGGCGAATCCCAACCGACCGCCAGGGTGGGATTCACCCGTGACCAGACACCACGTGGCCGCGCGGGTTCGCAGACGCCACTTTTGTTGACCGTGATGGCTGCTCGTCCGGCTTGATGGGAGTCTACCACACCCGCTCCGTTTCTCCGGTCAGGATTGTCCCTCCAGGACATGGAGTGTTCCAGCCGACCGCTTTCAGCGGCGGCTGAACCGCTGGCCGTTGGGTGCTTTCTTCAGCAGCGGCGAGGGCAAGTTCGCGGCGCAGTATTGCGTTCCAAGGTATAATTTCAGCAGGGTGAAGGTATGGATACGATAGCCCCTATGTTCAAAATGGATAAGACCGCCTTCTCAATCGCATCGCTTTTCGACGAGTCGGACGAGAAGGCCTATTGGCTTTCCAAAACACCGTATGAACGCCTGCAAGCCGTAGAACTCATGCGACAGGTCATCTATGGGTACAAGCCTACTACCGCCCGACTTCAAAGATTTTTTGAAGTTGCTCAACTCAAAGCAAGTTGAATACTTGCTCATCGGGGGTTACGCCGTCGGCTATCACGGCTATTCCCGCGCGACCGCCGACATGGACATCTGGATTGCGATTCATCCCCGCAACGCAGAGAAAATGGTCGAAGTCATCCGCGCATTTGGGTTTGCGGTGCAAGGGTTATCGGCAGAACTGTTCCTGAAAGGTAATCGTTCAGGCCGTCCATTGAGAGCGGCCAATGGCCACAGACCAGGAAACAGCGTAAACTACAGGCATGGCCGAGCTATCTGAGTTGCCCGAACTGCCCGTCGCACTGCGCAAAACGTTGCCAGCTGAAGTCCAAGCCTACGTGGAGGCCTTGGAACAGCAGGTGGTGGGCTTGCGCGAGCAGGTCGCTCATCTGCGCGAACAGGTCGAAACGCTGACCGCGCGAGGGAACCAGACCTCCCCAAAACTCGTCGCGCCCGTCCTCCTCGGACGGGCCAGCGGCACCCCCCCGGCCGAAACCAGCGCAGAGCGCGCGCAAACGCGGGGGTCAGAAAGGGCATCGAGGCCACCACCGCGCCATGCTGGCCGAGCAGGCCGTCGATGCGATTGGCGAGCATTGGCCGACCGGTTGCCCGCACTGTCAGGGGGAGTTGCCGCCGGTGCCGGCGGAGGGCATCGCGCCCGTGCGCCAGCAAGTGTGGGAAGTGCCACCAATCAAGCCCACGGTCGTGGAACATCGGGACCAGGCCGTCTGTTGCCCGCAGGGCCACCGGGTCGTGCGCGCGTGTCGCCCCAGTGAGGGGCCGCCGGGTGCGTTTGGCCCACGGTTGACAAGCCTGGTCGGGCTGCTGAATGGGCGCTATCGGTTGAGCAAGCGCGAAGTGGCCGGCCTGGTGCAGGACGCCTGTGGGGTCAGATCAGGGTCGGGGGAGTGGTGCGGGCCATGACGCCCCTGAGGGCCGCCGTGGCCGATGAGCAGATCCAACCAGCGGCGGCGGACAGGCCCGCCGCCACTCTCGATGAGACCCGTTGGAAGCAGGCCGGCGCCAAGCGCTGGTTGTGGGTGGCGGTGACGCGGCTCGTGACGCGCTTCTCTCGGGCTGGCACCCGCGGGGGGGCTGAACTGGCCCAGCTGCTCGGATCGAGCTATCGCGGCTTCCTCGTCTCGGATCGTCACCGTGCCTCTCCCTGCCTGGACGTGTGCCAGCGCCACGTCTGGTGGGCACACCTCACGCGGGATATGCTGGGCGACAGCCAATATACCGGACCGACTGGCGCCTGGGGGCAGCGCGCGCTGGAGGTGGTAGCCCACCTCTTCGCCCGCTGGCACCGCTTCAAACACCAGGACCTCGACCGCGCCACCTGGCCAGCCGAGATCAAGCCGATCCAGGAAACCTGTGCCGGGCTGCTGGCCCAAGGCGCGGTGCTCCCCGCTCACCAAGCGCGGGGGTTCTGCACCGATCTCACCAAGCTGGCGCCGGCGCTGGGGACGTTCCTCACGGTCGAAGGCGTCGCGCCCACCACTACCGCCGCCGAACCCGCCCTGCGCCCCGCTGTGCTCTGGCGCCAAGGCGCGTTTGGCTCCCACAGCGACGCTGGCCTGCGCTTCGTCGAGCGCATTCTCACCGTGACCGCCACCTGTCGCCAACAGGACCGTCACTTGCTCTCGTTTCTCACTGAGAGCGTGTCTAAAAAACTAAGC
>DOUV01000300.1 GCA_003520455.1 Chloroflexota bacterium
GGTGGCCCCCGCTGGTGCCGCCGGGCGGGTGCGCCTTGTGGAGGCGCTGGGTCTGCTCGCCCACCTGTTACCGGAACTTCTCCTCGGCCAGGGTGTGACCCAGTCACCACCACACCTCCTCGATGTCTACGAGCACAATCTGGCGGTGCTGGCGGCCGTTGAGGAGCTGCTTCCAACCATCGATCTCGAATATCCAAGCTTCGATCTCGCTCGCTCCCCCGGCTCCTATCTGTGGACCGAGAATGGTGTGCTGGCCCCATGGCGCGAGCGAATGGCCGAGCACCTGGCGGTGGAGGTCAGCCACGAGCAGCCGCGCTGGCTCTTGCTCAAACTGGCGGCGCTACTCCACGATGTCGGCAAGCCTGCAACGCGGACTGTGGGCGATGATGGGCGGATTCACTTTTATCGGCACGAGACAGTGGGCGCCGAGATGGTCCGGGCGATCTTGCGCCGTCTCAGGATGCCGCAGAAGAGTGTCGTCTGGGTGGGAAGAATCGTAGCCAACCATCTGCGGCCGCTACAGCTGAGCCATCGTCTGCCCGCTACGCGCCGGGCGGTGTATCGTTATTTTCGCGTCACCCGCAATAGCGGGCCGGACGTGGCGTTACTCAGCATCGCGGACCAGCGTGGTAAGGTTTTTGCTCAGGACCGAGCGCCGGTGGGCGCGGTGGCACAGCAGCTTCTCGCCGCCTACTTCGATGAGTACGAGACCTTTGTCGCCGTGCAACCGCTGTTGAGCGGGCGTGAGATCATCGCACTGACCGGGATCGAGCCGGGGCCGCGGATCGGCGAGTTGATCGAGCGATTGAAGGAGGCTCAGGCGCGTGGGCACGTTCGCGAACGCGAGAGTGCGATCCGCTACTTACGCGATTTGACACGTTCGTAGATACTCATTATAATATTCCGTCGCGGAGAAAGTTCGCGGGAAGTCTGACTTCGAGTGTTGGTTCTGAGCGTGAAGCGCCCCGTGGCCTTGCACCGGACAAGAACCGAAAAAGTCAAGGAGGTCCGCTCGTTGTGATCGGGCCTTTTCGTTTTGTTGTTACGGTTGTTGAAACAGTGGTGCTCATTTCTAACTGTCGTTTCCCCGACCGCTGCCGGTTGCGATGTGGCGCATCGGTGGCATCCTCACGTGTTCCACTTGGATTGTTGCCCCAACATTCGTCTGCGAGCATCGATTGAGGGGGACGCACCCCTGGACGGGCGCCTCGCGATGCTGTTGTGTAATCGGCTGGAGCCAGATGGCTTATAACCTGCCAGGGAGGAACCTGCGTGGAGATAAAAGACTTTAACGCAATCCGCATCAGCCTGGCCTCACCGGAAGAGATTCGCTCGTGGTCGTACGGCGAGGTGACCAAGCCGGAGACGATCAACTATCGCCGCCTCCGCCCGGAGCGGGATGGTCTCTTCTGTGAGGCGATTTTCGGTCCGACCAAGGACTGGCAGTGCTATTGCGGCAAGTACAAGAAGGTCCGATTCAAGGGTATTGTCTGTGATAAGTGTGGCGTCGAGGTCACGCGCTCGGCGGTCCGCCGCGAGCGCATGGGTCACATCGAACTGGCTTCGCCGGTGGCGCACATCTGGTACACCCGGCGAGTGCCTTCGTATCTCGGCCTGCTTCTGGACATCTCGCGCCGGAACCTGGATCGGGTGCTCTACTTCGCGCAGTATGTCATCACTCGCGTTGATGAGAACGCCCGCCAGAAGGCGCTGAAACGGATCGATGAGGAACTGGAGCGCGAGATCACGCGCCTGCGTCACTCGGCGGCGGAACAGCAAGCCGAGCTCGATCGCGACACCCGGGAACGCGCCAGCGAACTGCGAGCCGAGCTCGACCGCGAGCTGAAGAGGCTCGACCAGCAGCGTGACGAGCGGGTCAACGAGCTCATGACGGCTGGGGGCGTGCTCCGCGAGCTGCTCAACGCACGCAAGGGCCAGACGGCACAGAGCGATATCATCTTCGCCCCGCTCGACCTGACCATCGTTCAAGAGGGCGAGAAGATCGTCGCGGACGAGGCCATCGCCGAGCTGAATACGGCGATCGAGGCCGAGTTGACCAAGATTGAGGCCGTCACCGAGCAGCAGAAGCGTGACAAGCAGGTACGCCTGACCCACGAGATCGATCAGGTGGAACGCGGCCAGGGGACCGAAAAGCAAGATTTTCAGAACGAGCTGGCCGACAAAATCGCTCGCATTCAGGTGAGCCGTGAGGATGAGCGCGATGAGTTGAAGAACCTGCGGGTGCTTCAGTTCCTCAATGAAGCTCAGTATCGGGAACTCTACGAGAAGTACGGCCATATCTTCGAGGCCAGGATGGGCGCTGAGGCGCTCTATGAGATCGTCAAGGGCCTCGACCTGGAGAAGCTCGCCAAAGAGTTGCGGGTCGAGATTCGGCGCACGAAGTCGAAGCAGCGCCGCAAGAAGGCGACCAAGCGGCTCAAAGTGGTCGAGGCGCTGCGACGCTCGGCCAACCGGCCGGAGTGGATGATCCTGACAGTTTTGCCGGTCATCCCACCGGATCTGCGCCCGATGGTCCAACTCGACGGTGGCCGCTTCGCCACCAGCGACCTGAACGATCTGTACCGCCGTGTGATCAACCGCAACAACCGTCTCAAGCGTCTGCTCGACCTGGATGCGCCCGACGTCATTATCCGCAATGAGAAGCGCATGCTCCAGGAGGCGGTCGATAGCCTGATTGATAACAGCCGCCGGGGCAAGGCGGTCAGCCTGCGCGGCAAGCGCAAGCTCAAGAGCCTGAGCGACATGCTCAAGGGCAAGCAGGGGCGTTTCCGCCGCAATCTGCTCGGCAAGCGCGTGGACTATTCCGGCCGCTCGGTGATCGTGGTTGGTCCGCACCTCAAGCTCCACGAGTGCGGTCTGCCAAAGAAGATGGCGCTGGAGCTCTTCAAGCCCTTCGTCATCAACAAGCTGGTTGAGGAGAACTACGCGCCGAACGTCAAGGGTGCCAAGCGCATCATCGAACAGATGCGGCCGGAGGTGTGGGGGATTCTCGAGAAGGTCATCAAGGGCCGCCCGGTGCTGCTCAACCGCGCGCCGACGCTCCACCGCCTTGGGATCCAGGCCTTCACGCCTACCCTCATCGAGGGCGATGCGATCCAGATTCACCCGCTCGTTACGACGGCCTTCAACGCGGACTTCGACGGCGACCAGATGGCCGTGCACGTGCCGTTGAGTGAGATGGCGGTCAAAGAGGCCGAGGGGCTGATGCTTTCCTCGAAGAACCTGCTCAAGCCCGCTGACGGTGAGCCGACGGTCAGCCCGACCAAGGATATGGTGTTGGGCTGCTACTACTTGACCATGATGGGCAGCTCAGACCTGAAGGGCGCCGACCGGATCTTCGCCAGCCCCGATGAAGCCGTCATGGCATACGAGTTGAACCAGGTTCATCTCCATGCGCCGATCAAGGTCCGCCTGGCTCGCTGGTTCGAGGAAATGGACCTGGAGGCGCTGGGCCTGGATGATACCACGCTGGACGCGCTGCTGGACCTGGATATTGAGACCGTCGGGCAACTGGTGGACCGGTGGATGGCCGACGGACGCTCTCAGACGGTCCGCGAAATCGGTGCTGGGGAACTTCGCCTGCCCGGGGCCGCCACGAGCGTGGGACAGCTACCGCCGGGCGATGGGGATGGCCGGGTGAAATCAAATGGAGCGGCGGGTGCTCTGCCGCCCCTGATCGTGCGCGCGGTCGAGCAGGCCTTTCAGGCCAGGAACCTGCGGCCCGAGCGCTTCCCGAAGAACCAGATCGTGGAGACCACGGTCGGCCGGATTCTGTTCAACGAGGTTGTGCCGGCTCCACTGGGATTCCGCAACGATACCTTTGGCAAAAGTCGCCTCAAGGATCTGGTCGCCGACTGCTACAACGAGCTGGGGGTGGACGCCACCGCTCAGTTCGTGGACGATCTGAAGAACATCGGCTTCAAGTACGCGACTCGGTCCGGCGTCACCATCGCCGTTGAAGATATCGAGGTACCGGCGGAGAAGCAGCAAATCCTCGAGGCCATCGGCGCCCAGGTTGAGGAAATCGAGCGCCAGTTCCGCCGTGGTTTGATTACCGAGGAGGAGCTCTACCGCAAGACAGTCGAGCTGTGGACCAAGGCCAAGGATGACGTGACCGAGGCGGTCGCGAAGAACATGAGCCCGACCGGCTCGATCGCTATCATGGCGAACAGCGGTGCCACTAAGGGTGGTTTCCAGCCCGTGGCGCAGCTTGCCGGCATGCGTGGCTTGATGGCCGATCCGTCTGGACGGATCATCTCGCTGCCGATTCGCTCGAACTTCCGTGAGGGCCTCAATGCCCTGGAGTATTTTATCTCCACTCACGGCGCTCGCAAGGGTCTGGCCGACACGGCGCTGCGCACGGCCGACGCCGGCTACCTGACTCGCCGTCTGGTGGACGTGGCTCAGGATGTGATCATCCGCGAGCCCGACTGCGGGACCGAGGAAGGCATCCGCGTGACGGCTGAAGAGGCGCGCCAGATGAACGAGACCCTCGGGGAGCGCGTGCTCGGGCGGTTTGCAGCGCGGCCGGTGGCCAACCCGGCGACCGGCGAGATCATCGTCGATCGGAATGAGATCATCGACGAGGAAGTCACCAACCAGTTGAATGCGGCCGGCGTTTCGGAGCTGTGGGTGCGGTCGCCGCTGACCTGTCGCATGCGCTCGGGACTCTGCCAGATGTGCTACGGTCGCGACCTCGGCCGAGGCGACGTCATTCGGATCGGCGAGGCGGTCGGCATCATCGCGGCCCAGTCCATCGGCGAGCCAGGGACCCAGCTCACGCTGCGTACCTTCCACACCGGCGGTGTCGCTGGCGTCGGCGACATCACTCAGGGTCTGCCGCGCGTCACCGAGCTCTTCGAGGCGCGCAATCCTAAGGGTGAGGCCATCATTGCCGAGATCGGCGGTCGCGTGGAGATCGACCGCGAGGGCGAGATGCGCCTGGTGCGGATTGTAGACGCCAAGGTCATGCGCGAGGAGATTCCCGTGCCGACCGACTACGAGATCACGGTCGAGGACGGCGATCGCGTCCGGCAGGGCGAGGTGCTGGCACGTGGTGAGGGTGACGTGACTCTTGAGGCCCGGCACGAGGGCACCGTCCTGCTAGAGGGCCATCTCATTATCCTGCAGTATGACCACAAGGAAGTCAAGGAATACGAGATTCCACCGACAGCGCGACTCCGTGTCGCCGAGGGCGACATTCTTGAGCCGGGATTCCAGATCACCGAGGGTGCCAAGAATCCTCATCAGATCCTGCGGATCCAAGGTCGCGATGCGGTACAGCTCTACCTGGTGGAGCAGGTCCAGCAGGTCTATCGCTCGCAGGGTGTGGCGATTCACGACAAGCACATCGAGATCATCGTCCGCAATATGCTGCGCCGGGTACGTGTCAAGCATCCGGGCGACACCAACTACCTGTTGGGCGACCTGATCGATCGTCTCGAAATCGAGGAGGTCAACGAGCGACTCATCGCACGTGACGGGCAGCCGGCCGTCGCCGAGCCGGTGCTTCTCGGAATCACCAAGGCCTCTCTGATCACCGAGTCTTTCCTCTCGGCTTCCAGCTTCCAGCACACCATCAACGTGCTGGCGCAGGCGGCCATCGAGGGCAAGGTTGACCGATTGGAAGGCTTGAAAGAGAACGTCATCATCGGCAAGCTCATCCCGGCCGGAACCGGGTATCGCAGCCGCCAGGATGGCCGGGAAGAGGAACTGGAAACCAAGCTGGTCGTTGGCGAGGTCGCCGACGAAGAGTTCGACTTCGACCTGGACGAGCTCGAAGAGTTCGACGAGTTTGAGGACGAGGAGTTCGAGGACGAGGAGTTCGACGAGTTCGAGGAAGAAGAGGAAGAGTTAGAGGAAGAGGAAGAGGAAGAGGAAGAGGAAGAGTTCGAGGAAGAGGAAGAGGAAGAAGAGGAAGAGTTCGAGGAAGAGGAAGCAGAGGAAGAGGAAGCAGAGGAAGAGGAAGAAGGACTCTTCGTTGCCGAGGATGAGGAGGAACTCCTCCCGGTCGCCGAACTCGACGATGATGCTCTCGCCGAACTCGAGGGTGAGCTTGACGAAGAGGAAGAGGAGGAAGGCGAAACCGGCCTCGACGACCTCTTCGAGGACGAAGAGGAAGATGCTCTCGGGGAGGAGGCGGAGGAGGAGATCTAGACTGCCGTTGGGGCCCGGCGAGGTCAGCAAGGGCCTGCCGCCGTCCGGTTCTGCCACATACAGGGCCGCGTGGATCGATCCACGCGGCCCTGTTGGTGGGCCACGCGCTCGGGCGTGGCCTGTCGGCCTGCAGCGCGGGTCAAGACGTGCTTGTGTCGGCCGGGAGCCGGGCGACTGAAGTCGC
>DOUV01000223.1 GCA_003520455.1 Chloroflexota bacterium
GGCGAGCCCCGACCGCGCGCTGGTCAACCTCGAGCGCTTCGCGCAAAGCGCGGTCAACCGGCCAGCCCTGTTCCGCGACCTCGCCGGCAACCCGCGCGCGATCGAGATGCTGGTCACGCTCTTCGCAGGTAGCCAGTTTCTGACCGAAATCTTGCTGCGCAATCCTGAATACTTCGAGCGGCTGACGGATCGCAAGCAACTCGCCCAACTGAAGAGCAAAGAGCAGTTCTACGCCGAAGCGCTGGCTGCCACAGCATCGGCCATGGGAAGCGACGACTCATTCGACGCGCTCCGCCGCCTCCAGCGCTGGGAGTTGCTCCGCATCGGCGCCTGCGACTTCTTTGGCTTCCTGGACCTGCCGACGATCACTGCCCAACTCTCCCACCTCGCCGAGAGCACGGTCCGCCTCTGTCTCCGGATCACCGCCATCCGGTTGGACACGACCGTAGAGGGTCTGGCCGTGATCGCGCTGGGGAAGTTGGGGGGTGAGGAGCTCAACTACAGTTCCGACATAGATTTGCTCTTCCTGGCGGCGTCGGATGCCGCGACCCATCAGCAACTCGGCCGGCACCTGATCGAGGTCCTGGCGGGCATCACGGCGGAAGGCTTCCTCTACCGTGTCGATATGCGGCTCCGTCCGTGGGGCCGGGACGGAGCGCTCGTCTCTTCGATCGACGGGCACCTCGCCTATCTATACCGCCACGCCCGACTGTGGGAAAAGCAAGTCTTGCTCAAGGCGCGGGTGATCGCCGGTGATCGTACGGTTGGCAACGAGTTTCTGCGCCGGGCGGAGCCGCTGCTGTTCGACGCACCGGGCGAAGTGGTCCGTACTGAGGTCCAGGCGCTGAAACGGCGCATCGAGGCCGGCCTGCGCCGGCGCGGCCGTATGTGGGGCGAGGTGAAGTCGGGTGAGGGCTCGATTCGCGACATCGAATTCGTCACCCAATACCTCCAACTCATCCACGGCGCTCAGCACCCCGAGGTTCGCAGTTCCAACACGCTCGACGCCTTGACGCGTCTGGCTGCCCGCGGGCTCCTGCCGGCGGATGAATACCGGGTGCTCACCGACGGCTATACCTTCCTGCGAACGATCGAGCACTATCTGCAACTGATGGAGTACCGGCAGACCCACACGCTGCCGAACGATCCGGGAGAACTCACCCATCTCGCCCGGCGGCTGGGCTTTGAAGGTGCGGAGGCAGGAGCAGAGTTCCTCGCCCGCTACCAGCAGCACAGTGCGGCCATCCGCGCCGTGTATCAACGCCACCTCGAGCGAGAGGACGCCGGTGCCCGGTCGATCGGCACCAATCGCGACACCGAGCCGGCGCCGCCGGTCGCCCGCCACCTCAGTCGGATGGGAGCTACCTACGCGGCGACCTTTAGCGCGGCCGAGATCGAGCGCCACGCCGGGCTGGTGGAGCACCTCGACGCAAGCACGCTGGTCGAAGTGGATGCCAGGCCCCTCGACGAGAGCCTCTGGCAGGTCACGATCGTCGGCTACGATTACCTCGGCGAGCTTTCCCTCATCTGCGGTTTGTTGTCTGCGTACGGCTTCAACATCCTCGACGGGCACGTCTTCACCTACGAGCCGGTAGCCAGTCGCTCCTCTGAGTCGGCCGGCGCCAGGCACCGGCCTCGGCGCTGGCCCCGGCCGCCGTCGAAGCGAACCCGCGAAGATTCGCGCCGCAAAATCGTCGATGTCTTCACCGTCCGCCCGGTGAGCGACGAGGTGACGGCCGAGGTCTGGTCGCGCTACCGTGCCGACCTCCAGGCCCTCTTGCAGCGGCTTCAGGCCGGGCAGCAGCGCGGGGCGCAGGGCGAACTCGCCCGGCGCGTGGGCGACAACCTGCCTGGGAGCGCCGCGGACACCACGACGCTCTACCCCGTCGATATCGAGATTGACAACGCAGCCTCACAGCGGTACACCGTCCTGCACATCGACGCGCCTGACACCGTCGGCTTCCTGTACGAACTCACCAATGCCCTCGCACTCAACGGCGCCCACATCGCGCGCGTGACGGTGGATACGATCGGCACTCGCGTTCACGATACCCTGGCCATCACCGACTCGCACGGGCAAAAAATCACCGCACCGTCCAGGCTCCGCGAACTGCGAGCCGCCACCGTCCTGGTCAAACATTTCACCCACCTGCTCCCCCACTCCCCGAACCCGGAATCGGCCCTGCTGCACTTCCGCGAGTTTCTCGGGCACCTGTTCACGCGCCCCGACTGGCCCGACGAGCTCGCCTCGCTCGAGCGCCCCGAGGTCCTCGGGGCGCTGGCCCGGCTGCTGGGCGTCAGCGATTTTCTCTGGGAAGATTTCCTGCGAATGCAGCACAACAACCTGTTCCCGGTCGTGCGCAATGTGGGTGCTCTGGCAACGGCAAAGTCGATAGCACGATTGCGGGCGGAGGTGGACGCCGCGCTCCAGGCCGCGACGGGCGGGGAGGCGCGACGGGCCGCGCTCAACGCCTTTAAAGACCACGAGATGTTCCGGGTGGACATGCGCCACATTTTAGGACGTATCACGGAGTTCGGGCACTTCTCGGCCGAGCTCACCGACCTCGCCGAGGTCGTCGTCGATGCCGCGTACCGTCTCTGCGAGGAGGAACTCCGCCCGCAGTTCGGCCTGCCGCGCCTCGAGGACGGCACACCCTGCCCACTGAGTATCTGTGCGCTCGGCAAATGCGGTGGCCGCGAGTTGGGCTTTGCCTCCGATATCGAGCTGATGTTTCTCTACGCCGGTAACGGCACCACGACCGGCCCCCACGTTCTCACCACGGCCGAGTTCTACGTCAAATTCGTGCAGGCGTTCCTGGGCGCGATCCAGACGAAGCGAAAAGGCATCTTTGAGGTCGACCTGCGGCTGCGCCCCTACGGCAAAGCGGGCAGCATGGCCGTGTCACTTGAGGCCTTCCGCCACTATTTCGCGCCCGGCGGCACTGCCTGGCCGTACGAGCGGCAAGCACTGGTCAAGCTGCGCCCAATCGCCGGAGATGCCGCATTGGGCGAGCAGGTGGTCGACCTGCGGGACGAGGTCGTCTACCGCGGCGAGCCGTTCGACGTCGCGGCGATGCGAGCCATGCGCGAGCGGCAGCTCCGCCAGCTTGTGACGGCCGGCACTGTCAATGCGAAATTCAGTCCGGGTGGGTTGGTGGACGTCGAGTACCTCGTGCAGGGCCTGCAAATCACCTATGGGCACCGCGACCCGAGCCTGCGGCGCGCCAACACCCGGGCGGCGATGGTGGCCCTGGCGGCAGCCGGGATTCTGTCGCCGGATGAGTACACGGTGCTGACCGAGGCTCACACCTTCCTGCGCCGTTTGATCAACGCCCTGCGGATGGTGCGGGGCGACGCCAGAGAGTTGACCGTTCCCCCGGTCGAGAGCGAAGAGTTCGCCTTCTTAGCCCGCCGCCTGAACTACGGCAACGACCTCGCCGCACTGCGCGAGGACCTGCGGCACTATACGACGAGCGTGCAAGCGCTCAGCGCGCGGCTCCTGCAGTGACAGGACAGGGCCTGGCGGGGACGGGACATGCCCGGGGGGTGAATCAGACCGCCGGCGGTAGAACCGGGTTGCCGTGATGCCAGGACCACGTTCTATCACCGAGGCAGGAGCAGATGTCAGGCTTTCGGACACTTTGCCCAAACGCATCTCCCCAATCTCTGGCACAAATGCCCATGGCATCATTGCGGCCTTGCATTCTATACTACCCAGTGTGATAAAGGGCGCAGATAGTGGACCCTGCCGGGCCTCGACAGGGTCTCATGTTTTTTCGGAGGAGATGTGTATCATGACGGACACCCTACTTTCCCACGGGACCGCCACGACAATGAACGGCAACGGCGCCACCTACGTTCCTCTTCGGACACCACAGGAAGTCTTGGAATTCGCGACGGCGCAGGAACTTCAGATTGTCGATATCAAGTTTTGTGACCTGATTGGCACCTGGCAGCACTTCAGCATCCCGGCCTCGCAACTGAGTGAAGAACTTTTCACCGATGGCGTCGGCTTCGACGGCTCGAGCATCCGCGGCTTCCAGCGCATTGACGAGAGCGACATGCTCCTCGTCGCCGATCCCACAACTGCCTTCGTAGACCCGGCCTGCCGCGTTCCCACCCTCAGCGTCGTTTGCAACGTCTTTGATCCAATCACCCGCCAGCCCTACTCCCGCGACCCCCGCTACATCGCCCAAAAGGCTGAGCGGTACCTCACGCAGACCGGTATCGCCGACATCAGCTACTGGGGGCCTGAGGCCGAGTTCTTTATCTTCGACGATATTCGCTTCGATAGCGCCGCCCACTACTCCTACTACTTCGTCGATTCGGACGAGGGTATCTGGAACAGCGGCCGGGACGGCAATGGCACCAGGCCTAACCTCGGCCACCGCCCACGCTGGAAGGAGGGCTACTTCCCCGTTCCGCCCGCCGATACCCTCCAGGACTTGCGCTCCGAGATCACCCTCAAGATGATCCAGGCCGGCATCGACGTCGAGGTCCACCACCACGAGGTCGCCACCGGCGGGCAGAACGAGATCGACATGCGCTTCGACTCGTTGACACGCATGGCGGACAAGCTCCTGCTCTACAAGTACATCGTCAAGAACGTCGCCCTGGCCCACGGCAAGACGGCCACCTTCATGCCCAAACCCCTGTTCGGCGACAACGGCTCGGGCATGCACGTCCATCAGAGTCTGTGGAAAGAGAGTGAGAACCTCTTCTACGACACAGAGGGCTACGCTCTGCTCTCAGAGACGGCCAGGTGGTACATCGGCGGCATCCTCAAGCACTCGCCGGCCCTGCTGGCGTTCGTGGCGCCGACCACCAACTCCTACCGCCGCCTGGTGCCGGGCTTTGAGGCGCCGGTCAACCTGATCTACTCGCAGCGCAACCGCAGCGCCGGCGTTCGCATTCCGATGTACTCCACCAGCCCCAAGGCCAAGCGCATCGAATACCGCTGCCCAGACGCGTCCTGCAACCCGTACCTGGCGTTTTCCGCCATCCTGTTGGCCGGCCTCGACGGCATCCAGAACCGGATCGATCCAGGCGAGCCGCTGGACAAGGACCTCTACGATTTGGAGGCGGAGGAAGCCGCGCAGATCAAGCAAGTTCCGGGTTCCCTGACCGAGGCTCTGGACGCACTCGAAGCTGACTACGAGTTCCTGCTGAAGGGCGACGTCTTCACAGCTGACGTCATCGAGACCTGGATCGCTTACAAGCGCGCCAAAGAGGTCGATCCCGTCCGGCTGCGCCCACACCCGTACGAGTTCTTCCTCTACTACGACGCCTAAACCGTGGAGCAAGAGGAGCAGGAACGCTTTTTCAGAACCTCCGGGAGAAAACCCTGCGCTTCTCACGCGCCGGTGCCTGGCCCCGCCGAGACAATGGCCAGGCACCGTGTGAAGGCGCTTGTAGGTTCGTCGGGCGCGCTGTTGCGCCGTTCCACCTGAATCCGACCCCCCGCGTGCCCGGAGGGGCA
>DOUV01000665.1 GCA_003520455.1 Chloroflexota bacterium
CTCCTCGACGTCGCCGCCGAGCAACTCGAGGCCGCACCGGAAGACCTTGAGGTGCTGGACGGCTTCGTCGGGGTGCGAGGTGCCCCCGACAGCCGCCGCTCGCTGGCCGAGATAGCAGCCAGTACGATGCAGTTCGGCGGGCGCTACCCCCCGATCTTCGCCAGCGCGAGCGAGGCCAACACCACCCAGGCGCCGGCGTTCGGCGCCCACCTGGCCCGCGTCCGTGTGGACCCGGAGACTGGCGCTGTCACGGTGCTGCGCTACGTGGCCGTGCAGGACGTCGGCCGCGCGCTCAACCCGGCGGCAGTTCGGGGGCAGATTCAAGGTGGTGTCACACAAGGGCTTGGGTGGGCGCTACGCGAGCAGATGATCTTCGACGAGGACGGCCAGCTCCTCACCGCCAGTTTGATGGACTATGCCCTCCCCAAGGTGGCCGACATTCCTCCTCAGGGAATCGAGACTGTACTGGTGGAGGTTCCGAGCCCCGAAGGGCCCTTTGGGGCTCGCCCGGTGGGAGAACCACCGGTGATCCCGGTCGCCGGCGCGGTTGCCAACGCTGTTCGCGCCGCCACCGGTGTGCGGGCTACGGCCCTCCCGATCAGCGCCCAAGGCCTGTGGGCCCAGCTCCACGCGGCTACGTGACGGGGTGATGACAAGACGCCTGCCTCCCGGCGTCCAGGGGGCAGCACGCGGAGATGACAGAAAGCTGACGTCGATTACACCATCCGGCCTATGCCACGGCCGCCAGCCCCTGCTACACTGAGCGGGTTTTACCATCGCCTCGTTGCTGACGACCCCGACGGCCGACCCCCGGAACCGAGACCGGCGGTCGGCCGTCCGCCGTCCTTCAAGGCAGGTGTTGCCATGAGCGTGGGTGTCTTCCAACATGTCTATGAGCATCGAAATCAGCAAACACTTCCGCTATAACTTCATCGTCAACGTCCTCGACGGGAGCTTCTTCGGCTTTGCCCTGGGCTTCGCTTCGTTCGTGACGATCCTGCCCCTCTTTGTGAGCACGATGACCGACTCGGCGGTGCTGATCGGGTTCATCCCGGCCATCCACATGATGGGTTGGCAGTTGCCCCAGCTTCTCACGGCCGATCGAGTGGCACGGCTCAGCCGCTACAAGCCGATGGTCGTTCTGATGACCATCCACGAACGGATTCCCTTTCTGGGGCTCGCGGTTGTGGCCTGGTTTCTCCCCGTTCTTGGCCGGGAGCTTGCGTTGCTCCTGACCTTCGGCCTGTTGATCTGGCAAGGACTGGGGGGTGGCTTCACCGCCACGGCCTGGCAGAGCATGCTCGGCAAGATCATCCCGGTCGAGCGCCGGGGCAGTTTTTTCGGCACCCAATCGGCCGCTGCGAATCTCTTCGCCAGTGGGAGTGCCATTGTCGCCGGCGTTCTCCTCGATAGACTGGACTCGCCGCTCGACTTTAGTCTCTGTTTTCTGCTCGCTACCATCGCGATGACGATCTCATGGATCTTCCTGGGGAAAACGCGCGAGCCGGTGGGGCCGCCGACCGGCGGGGCTGCCAACCGGCGCGCCTTCTGGGACAACCTGGGCCTGATTTTGCGGCGCGACGTCAACTTCCGCTGGTTTGTGGCCATGCGAATGCTCTCGCAACTGGCGATGATGGCCGTGGCGTTCTACACCGTCTACGCCGTGCGGCGGCACGGTATGAGTGAAGGGACCGCCGGGCTGATGACGGGTGTTCTCCTCGCGACCCAGACGGTCGCCAACCCCATCATGGGATTGATCGGCGACCGCCGAGGCCACCGCGTCGTCATGGAGGTTGGGGCGCTCGCGGCCACCGGCAGCGCCTTGCTGGCCTGGCTGGTACCGGGCATGGGTTGGTTCTATCTGGTCTTCATGTTGACCGGCATCGCGAACGTGGCCTTCTGGACGACGAGCATGGCCATGACCCTGGAGTTTGGGACTGAGGCCGAGCGGCCGGCCTACATCGGTCTCGCCAACACGCTGGTGGCTCCGAGCACGATGCTGGCGCCACTCGTGGGCGGCTGGCTCGCCGATGCCGCGGGCTACCAGGCCACCTTCCTGGTGGCGGCCGCCGGCGGGCTCCTGACTACTCTGATCCTGCACCTCATGGTGCGCGACCCTCGCCAGGCGCTCTACAGTTGTGCGACGCCAATCGGCAGTGACTGACCGCGCCATCGCGATCTGCGCCTTCAATGCTGCGAACAGTGCTTTCGACCTTGCCCAAAACCGGCGCTCGCGCTACGATGCCAGGGAGCGCGAGTGAAAAGGGATGTCGTGAGTCTGATTGCCGCAATCTTCAGTCTCGTCGTTTTGGGCGGCGCCTGGATGGTGGGGCGCTGGTTGCGCGCCCGCGGGATTTTCCTGCCCCCTCTGCGCGCGCTTCTGGCCTGGGTTGTCGGCGGCGGCCTGCTGCTGCTCATCGGACTGGTCCGCGACATCGACCTCAACCCGGTCGCCACGGTGCTTCTGCTGGCCGGGGTGCTGCTCCTTCTGCGCCTCACGAGCGACCGGATCCCTCCCGGCCCCTGGTGGGCCATCTGGTACGATCTCCCCATCTGGGAGTGGCCGCGTGAGGAGTGACGAACGTCCGGCCGCTGTGCGCTTTCAGGTCGAGATGAGGAGGGACGAATGCCTCGCGTACTGATCAAGAACGCCGATGTCGTGACCCTCAACCCGGCCGGCGACGTCCTGCAAGGCGCCGACATCGCCATTGAGGGCCGCACCATCGCCGCAATCGGCGCGGTGCCGGCCGGCTTTATCCCCGATGAAACCCTCGACGCGACCGGCCACGTGGCGCTGCCAGGCTTCTGGAACGCGCACACCCACGCCGCAATGACCTTCGAGCGTGGCTACGCCGACGACCTGCCGCTCGACCGCTGGTTTAACGAGCGCATCTGGGTGGCCGAGAGTGCGCTGACCTCGGACGATGTCTACTGGGGCGCGGCGCTGGCGGCAGCCGAGATGATCCGTGGTGGGACCGTCGGCTTTGCCGACCACTACTTCTACATGGACCGTGTGGCCGAGGTGATCCAGCAGAGCGGCCTGAAGGCGCTGCTGGCCTGGTGTGTCTTCGGGCTTGCGAGTGAGGTCGGCACCGACCTGGAAGGCTCGCTCGAGTTCACCCATCACTTCAATGGGGCCGCCGATGGCCGCATCAAGACGATCCTGGGGCCGCACGCCCCCTACACCTGCCCGCCTGAGTTCCTGACCACGGTCGCTGAGGCCGCCCGCCGCGAGGGCTTCGGTATCCACATCCACCTGGCCGAGAGCGAGGAGCAGGTGATGACCTCACTCAAGAAATATGGCCGCACGCCCGTCGCTCACGTCGACCACCTGGGCCTCTTCGATGTTCCCGGCCCGATTCTCTGCGCTCACTGCATCTACGTGAACGAGCTCGACCGTCAGATCCTGACGATTCGTGGCGCCAACGTAGTTCAATGCCCCAACTGCCACATGAAACTGGCGATGGGCGTCACACCGGTGCTCGATTTGTTGGCGCGCGGTGTCAACGTGGCCCTTGGAACCGACGGGGCCGGCTCGAACAACAATCTCGATATGCTCGAGGAGGCCCAGCTGGCCGGTCTGATACAGAAGCAGCATCTCGGCGACGCGCAGGTCTTGCCGGGCGATAGCGTCCTGCGGCTGGCCACCCGCCACGGCGCGCTGGCAACGGGTTTCAAAGAGAGCGGCGTGCTCGCGCCCGGCATGGCCGCCGACCTGCTGCTCTTCGACTTCGACCAGCCCCATCTACGCCCGCGCCATTCGGTTGTCAGCAACCTGGTGCACGCCGCGCGGAGCAGCGACATCCGCCATGTGATCATCGACGGGCGCACCGTCATGAAGGATCGCGAGTTGCTGACTCTCGACGAGGAGCGTATCCTCTGGGAGGCCGAGCGCCGTGCCTTCGGCATGATCGGCCGGGCGACGGGTGTGGTACGTGAGTATCGAAGCTGAGGTCTGAGATTGGACTCATTACCCGACGCCAACACTTGAGTAATTTGTTATTGCCACGAATTTCACAAATCTGTTTCCCTTTTTGTGTCAATTCGTGCAATTCGTGGCCGAAAGTTTATTCCTTTTCGGAGATGTCGGGTAGTAAGAGAGGCACCCTCTTCTGAAACGTGAACTGTGAACAGAAGAGCGGCGTTGCTTTGGCCTCTTCGGTCGCCGTGCTATTTCACGGATCACGTTTTACGGCAAAACGTTCAAGGAGGAACACGCATGAAAACAGGGTCATACATCGACGGGGAATGGTATCACCCTCAATCAGGCCGGATCATTCGCAATCTCAATCCGGCCGATACGTCTGATGTCATTGCAGAGTTTCCGGCCGCGACGGCGGCTGACGTGCAACGCGCGGTTGACGCCGCCAGACGGGCCTGGCGCGACTGGAAAAACACGCCCGCACCCGAGCGTGGCCGGGTGCTGTCGCGCGCCGCAGAGATCGCGCGCCGCCGGAGTGACGAGATCGCGCGCGCGATGACCCGCGAGGAGGGCAAAATCCTGCGCGAAGCGCGCGGGGAGGTCGTCAAAGGCATCAACGTGCTTGAATACTACGCGGGCGAGGGCTTCCGCATCGGGGGAAAGACCTTGCCCAGTGAGTCGCGTGATACCTTCACCTACACTGTCCGCCGCCCGCTGGGCGTAGTCGGCCTGATCAGCCCTTGGAACTTCCCGTGGGCCATCCCGGTCTGGAAGTCGGCCCCGGCGCTCGTGGCCGGCAACACGGTTGTCTTCAAGCCGGCCGAACTCACCCCGGCGACCGCCTCGTTGCTGGTCGAGATCTACGAGGAGGCGGGTCTCCCGCCCGGCGTGTTCAATATGGTGGTTGGCCCGGGCAGTATCGTCGGAAACGCCATCGTGGACCATCCCGATATCCGCGCGGTCAGCTTCACCGGCTCGAACGAAGTCGGCTCGGCGCTCTACGTGCAGGCGGCCCGGCGTGGCATCCGGGTGACCTGCGAGATGGGCGGCAAGAACGCGGTCGTCGTTTTGCCGGACGCCGACCTGGAGAAAGCGGTTACCGCGATTCACGGTGGAGCCTTCGGCAGCACCGGCCAACGCTGCACCGCCACCAGTCGCGTCATCGCTTTCCCTGAGGTCAAGGACGAACTGGTGGAGCGGCTGACCACCACGGCCGAGGCCATGAAGATTGGCCCTGGGCTGGACGAGAGCGTGGATATGGGGCCGGCCGTGGATGAGAAACAGTTCACGACCGACCTGACCTACATCCAGGTCGCGCAGCAGGAAGGTGCGCGCCTGGTCACCGGCGGTCGCCGGCCGGCGGGGCTCGAGCGGGGCTACTTTGTCGCCCCAACGATCTTCGACAATGTCGAGCCAGGCATGCGCATCTTCAAGGAGGAGGTCTTTGGCCCGGTCCTCGCCGTCGCCAACGCGACCTCGGTGGAGGATGCGATCGCGTTTGCCAATGGCGTCGAGTACGGCTTGACCGCCTCGGTTTTCAGCCAGGACATCGATACTGTCATGCGTTTCGTCGAGGAAGTCGAGACCGGGATGATCCACGTCAACGAGCCGACCATCGGGGGTGAGGCGCAACTGCCCTTCGGTGGCACCAAGGTTACCGGGGTCGGCGAGCGCGAGATGTCCGAGGAAGGGCTCAAGTTCTTTACGGAGATCAAGACTGTCTTCATTAACTACGGTCGCAGCGGAGAGCGCTCGCTGATTCGCTAGTTCAGCTCAGGATGATGTGTTCATATTTCTATAAAAGTGGCGCGAACGCGCCACTTTTATAGAAAGTGAGTTACGCCATCCAGCTCAGGCTGGCCGGCTGCCGGTCGAGGGAGCGCGCATCGCGGGCCACACTTCTCGATTCAGGCAGCGGCCCCGGCGAGTCTGGGGCATTCAAGTATTGAAAGCGACGACCGTGGTGGCGGGACCGTGATTCGATCGCAGTCCCGCCGCCTCTCTGTTTGGCTGCGGGCCGGCCCGGCCAAAGTACCATTGAGCCAGGCGCGGGGTCCACTACACTGGAAATACCCGAAGCACCACCCCGGGTAAGGTGACTGTCCATCCCTGCTGTGAAGGATGCCCGCATGATCGCCTGCCTGGCCGACGCCCGCTACCTGGTCTCCAGTGGTCGCCCCGTCGCCGCGACCGCCCGACTGCGTCTGATCCTCGCAACCCACCCTGACAACGAAGAGGCCTGGCTCTGGTTCGCGGCGCTCCAATCTGACCCCGCCAACCGCCGGAACGCGTTGATCCAGGTGTTGGCACTCAACCCCCGTAACCCCAAGGCCCTCCGAGGCCTGGCAGGGCTAACGCCGCGCCAGCCGCACCCATACTCGCTCTGGCACCGCCAGGTGAGCCGCGGGCCGACGACAGCCCTTGCTCTGGCTCCCAGGCCTCGCTACGCGCTTTGGGACCGCTATCAATCGCGCCCAAGCACCGGGACAGCACTCGCGGTTGCATGCGAGCGACCCCTCGCGTGGCCCGCCACGACTCACACGAGAAGAAGCCGCTCACGTATCGCGCCGCGCACGCCATTCTTTAGCACGCTCCTGGCGACAGCTTGCTTCGTTGGCGCGCTCGCGCTGGGGCTTGAGGTTGGTCACCGGCTTCTCGATCCGGCCACGGCCATCCTCCAAACCGCTCTGCCACGCGCGGTGGCGCTCTTGCTCCCGTGAGGCGCCGCCAGCCGGCAATTCCGGCCCGGTCCGCCGCTGTCTACCGTCCGGTCGCCTGCTCCCCGCGGCCGCCATTCTGACTCCGCCGTGATCGCTTCTGCACGTCCCTTGCGGACCGCCCTGCTCTGCCCTACAATGCCTCGGACACGGAGGAGGCTGCTGTGGCCGAGCAGATCGCACAATTCGCCGCGGCAATCGTCGAGAACGTCGAGAGGGTCATCATCGGCAAGCGCGCGGCCATCGAGTTGTTGCTGGTGGCGCTGCTCACTGAGGGGCATGTGCTCCTTGAAGATGTGCCCGGGGTCGGGAAAACGATGCTGGCCCGCGCCGTTGCGATCTCGTTAGGGGCCAGCTTCAAGCGTCTTCAGGCCACCCCGGACCTGCTCCCCAACGATGTGACCGGCGTCTCGGTCTTCAACCAGCGCACGGGCGATTTTGAGTTTCGCCCCGGCCCGATCTTCGTCAACATCCTGCTGGTCGACGAGATCAATCGGGCTACACCCCGTACCCAGTCGGCCCTCCTGGAGGCCATGGCGGAACGCCAGGTGACCGCCGACGGCGTGACCTACCCGCTTCCCCGGCCGTTTCTGGTGATGGCTACCCAAAACCCAATCGAGTACGAGGGGACGTTTCCGCTCCCCGAGGCGCAACTGGACCGCTTCTTGCTTAAGCTTGATCTGGGCTATCCCAGTTTCGAGGATGAGCGTCTTCTGACCCGGCGCTTGCAGGGCCGCCACCCCATCGAGACCCTCACGCCGGTGACCGGGGAAGAGCCGACGATGCTTGTCCCGGCGCTGATCGCACGGGTCTGGGAGGTCCACATCGATGAGACGTTGCGCGACTACGCGGTGAGCCTGGTTCAGGCCACGCGCCGCCACCCCGATCTTGCCCTGGGTGCCAGCCCACGCGGTACCCTGGCCTTGCTGCGCGGCGGCCAGGCGCTGGCCGCGGTTCGTGGCCGCGACTTCGTGTTGCCCGACGATCTCAAGGTGCTGGTTCGTCCCACCCTGGCCCACCGCCTGATCGTCCGCCCTGAAGCGCAACTGCGCGGCCGCACCCCCGAAGCAATTCTCGCCGACCTCGTGCGAGAGACGCCACTGTCGCTCGGAGAGGTCCGTGCTGACTGAGACCGCTTCCTCCGGAGGAGACGTCTGGCCTACAATGACTTCGAACCGCTCAACCCGGTGCAGCGATCGCCCTGCTCTAGAAAAAGATATCATATTTATCACAAGGACCGGATTATGACCCGGGCACTTCAACTTGGTGCCGTCTGGCGCGTCCTGCGCCAAACCAACCTCGACGCCATCAAGCGCGAGGCCGAGCAAGCCTTTCGCCTGCTCATCGTCGGCACGGATGTTGCCGAGGCCGAGCGGGTGGCCCGGCTGCTGAGCGCGGCCGACGGTGGTGAAGTTCACGGCTGGCTGAGTGTGCGCCAACCGCCGCTGAATACCGCGCAACTTCGGGATCTGGGTCAGGTGGATGCAGCGATCATCCTCGGGCCCTCAGCGAATCTGCCTGAGCCCCTCCATGCGAGTCGCAAGGTCCTGACCGCCGCACGCATCCCAGTCCTCACGATCATCACCGACCTGCCGGCCAACCAGCAGACCGGGACGGTTGGGCAGCGGGGTGGGAGTGCCCGGGTGACGGTGGTCTCTCTGGACGCAGATGCGGTCGCGAAGCGGGTGGCGCCGGCGCTGCTGGGGATCGTGCCACCTGGTCTGCGCCTGGCGCTTGGCCGTCAATTGCCACCGCTCCGCCCTGCGCTCTTCGAGCAACTCATCGAAGAGACCGCCCGCGCCAATGCCAGTTACTCTTTCTCGACCGGGATTGCCGAGATCATTCCGGTGCTCGATATTCCTCTAAACGTCGGCGACCTGATCATCCTGACCAAGAACCAGCTCATCATGGGCTACAAGATCGCCCTCGCCGCCGGCAAAGAGGGCGAACCGCGCCAGCTGATTGGCGAAATCGTGGGCGTGTTGGGCGGAGGCTTCCTGTTCCGGCAGGTGGCTCGCCAGCTCGTCGGGCTCATCCCCGTGGCGGGAATTGTGCCCAAGGTTGCGGTCGCCTATGCCGGTACCCTGGCCATCGGCCGGGCCGTCGTGCTCTGGGCCACAGAGGGCCAGAATGTCTCGCCGGAGACGCTTCGACAATTCTACGGCGAGGCCCTGGAGCGGGGCCGGCGCGTGGCGGAGGCCCTGGTGACCAGTGCCAAACGCGTTCGCAGGCCCCGGCTTCCGACCTCGGGCGGCTCGCGCGAGGCGTCTGAAGAACGTCCCGGATTGTGGCAGCGCGTGTGGCGGCGGCTGCCGTTTTAGAGGCCTATGCCCGATCTTCCGCTGTTTCTGCTCCTGCTCCTGATACTGGCCGCGATCTTGCGCAACGATCTCATCTTCTACGTCTTCTACCTCTTCGCCGGCCTGTTCATTCTCGGTACATGGTGGGCGCGGCGCGGGTTGCCGGCGCTGCGCCTCGCCCGCCGCTACGACGATCGACTCTTTCTGGGCGAGCGGCGCGAGGTCGAGTTGGAGCTTACCAACACCAGCCGCTTGCCGCTGGTGTGGGTCCAACTCCTCGAGCGCTTGCCGCTTCAAGTCCACACGCCGCCAGACGTCCGAGCGGTTGTCAGCCTGCCGGGCCGCGGGCGCGCCCGGTTGCGCTACGAGCTCATCGCGACGCGCCGCGGCTACTACGAATTGGGCCCGCTGCGGCTCAGGACGGGCGACCTGCTGGGAATGAGCCGTCCGATGACTCTCGAGTTCGCCCCGGCGCCCGTGATCGTCTACCCCAAGATTGTGCCACTGCCGGCTCTCGGGCTTCCCAGCCGCACACCCTTCGGCCGGCTGCCGCACGCGCAACGCTTGTTTGAAGATCCCACCCGCGTGATCGGCACGCGCGACTACCAGCCAGGCGACTCCTGGCGCCAGATCAACTGGAAGTCCAGCGCGGCGGTCGGAACCTGGCAGACCAAGCAACTGGAGCCTGCCATCAGCCTGGAGACGATGATTGTGCTCAACCTCAACGAGCCTGAATACGACACTGCGAACTGGTGGGTCGCTTCGGAGCTCGTTGACGATGATTGTGCTCAACCTCAACGAGCCTGAATACGACACTGCGAACTGGTGGGTCGCTTCGGAGCTCG
>DOUV01000848.1 GCA_003520455.1 Chloroflexota bacterium
AGGCTGCTGACCCGAACGCCGCGCGCCTGACACCCCACCTGGGAGCGGCGACGGTTGTGGTGCGCCTCATCGCGGGAGGCACGGCTGTCGAGATCGCGCGCATCCGCGCCGGGCAGCCCGACCTCGAGCGCCGCCGCTTCGAGTTGCCCCCGATACAGCACCAGGCGGCGGCCACCTTCGGCCAGTTCGCCGCTCTGCGCGGCTACGATCTGCGCCGGGACGGCGATGCCATCCTGGTCACGGCCTACTGGCAAGCGTTGCAGCCAGTCGATACGAGCTTCGCCGTCCGGGCCGAGTTGCTCGACTCGGCCGGTCGCCCACTGAGCCGGGCTGAGAGTAAGCCGCGGGTTGGCCAGCGTCCCACGGAGAGCTGGATCACCAACGAGATCATCGCCGATAGTTACCGGCTGCCGGTGCCAGAGGGCGCCCAGCCCCACGCAGTGGCGCTCTCCTTCTTCGATCCCGCAACCGGCGAGCCGCTCCCCACCCATGATGCCCAGGCCGCCCGCCTCCCCGACGACCGCGTGACGCTCGCTATCCCCGAGGGCCGGCCGTGAGCCAGCAGCGTTCGCGAACCTCCCGGCTCCTCGTGCTGGGCGTGATTCTGCTGGTCGCATTCGGCCTGCGCGCCTGGCGGCTCGATCGCCTGGAACTCTGGTTCGATGAGACGGCCAGCTATTTCGTCGCGAGGAAGCCGCCGCTGGAGATCGTCGCGTACAGTGCCCGCGCGATCCAGGAGCATCCGCCCGGATACTACCTTCTGCTCCACGCCTGGATGAGTCTCGCCGGCGAGAGCGAGTTCGCACTTCGCTACCTCTCACTCCTGGCAGGTGTCGCGTTCGTGCCGTTGCTCTACCGGGTGGCTCGCCGCTGGGAGGGAGAGGGCGTCGCCCTGCTGGCCGCCATATTGGCCACGATGTCTCCGTTCGCTGTGGCCTACGCCCAGGAAGCGCGGATGTACACCTGGGTGGCGCTGCTGGGCTTCCTTCTCATCGTCGGCGTGAGGCGTGCCCTCGTGGTGGGCGGCGGCTGGTGGGTCGTCGCGGGGATGCTCATCGTGATCGGGATGGCGTTCCACTATCTCTTCGCGCTGCTGGTTGCGGCGATCGATCTCTACGTCTTCTGGCGCTGGGGGCGTATCCGCCAGTGGCGCCGGCTGCTCCTGTGGTTCTCGGTGCAGGCTGTGGGGGTCGTGCTGCTCGCCCTTTGGCTGCTCAACGCCCCTGGACCAGCCGATACCCTGCTGGATGCGATCCGGCCGGAGTGGACGAACCAGCCCACTCCATGGGTAAAGCTGGACAAGATCATCAAAGATTGGACGGTCGGCGAGATTCGCAATGATGCTGCCTACGACCGTGCCCTGTCCATGGCAGTGGCGCTCTGGCTGCTCGCAGCGTTTGGGCTGGTGACATCGCTGCGAGGGCGTGGCCGGCGGAAGAGCGCCGCTTCCGTGGCCGATCTGCCCGCGCTCTTGATGATAGTACTCGGCGTGCCGATCGTAGCCGGGGTCGTCATCGTGCCGATCGTGGTCGGACGCTACTTTATCGGGTCACTGTTTGCTTTTCTCTTCGCACTGGCTCTCGGCCTCCGGGCACTCTGGCAATGGCGGCGGCCGTCCGGGAGCCTGGGGTTGGCCCTCGTGCTGACCATCTTCGGGTACGGCCTCGTGTACCAGTATATCCTCGGTCGAGGGAACAACTTTGGTCGCATCTTACGTGCGACCGAGGTAGAGATGGCACCAGGCGATGCGATCATCCTGACCCATCCGCACCTCTGGCCCCAGGTTTCCTACTATGGCTCGCGCCCGTTGGAGCAGTACGCCTTCGTGCCAGATGTTCCCCACCCTCTCGATCCCCATGAGATCGAGGCGCGCCTCGAGCCGATCCTGGCGACGCACAATCGCATCGTGCTCGGGCCGGTGGCGCCGGCGAACACCGAGCCGGCGTCGGTCGAACGCCGGCTCAATAAGCTCGCCTTTCCTGCCGAGAAGCGCTGGTACCCGGACAGCGTCTTTGTTGCGACCTACCTGGCGCCGCGCCCGTTACGCAACGAGACGACTCCCTGGGTCTGGGCCGAGACTGTCGCCCTGCCCCGCTGGGAGCACTCCGAGCCGACCGTGATGGCGGGCGACGGTCTCCGCATCGAGTTTCACTGGAAGGTCCTCAAGCCTCTTTCGAAGCGCTATCTCCTCTCCATCCAACTCGTTGATGCAGATGGACAGGTGTGGGCCGAACGGCTGAGCGAGCCCTGCAATGCCTGGTGTCCCACCGACAAGTGGAAGGCCGGCGACACGCCGGACGAGAACCATGCCCTGCTGGTACCGGCTGATACGCCACCCGGTCACTACACCGTTCAGCTCTCCTGGCGAGATCTGGAGACCAGCACGCCCCTGCCCCTCACCGCGGGCGGCTCTGGAGTCGTCGTGACACTGCTGGATGTCACTGTCACCGGCGCCCTCGTAGACGTTCCGCCGCCCCCGCCGACCCATCCGCTGGCCATTCGCTTTGCCGATACCCTGGAACTGCTGGGGAGTGACGGTCCCACCGGGCCGATCCACGCCGGCGATCGGCTCCCCCTGGCACTGCTCTGGCGGCTGCCGGCGCGGGCGGCGGCGAAGACTACCG
>DOUV01000533.1:0-4298 GCA_003520455.1 Chloroflexota bacterium
CCAGCGGCACCGTGCGGGGCCGGCGACCGGGCATGGCCGACCCCGGGCCGTCTGGCGTCGGCTTGGGCAAGCAGCGGCGGATCGGCTCGTCCCAGGGCTTGAAGAGCCGGTCCAGCGCCGCGGACTTCGAAGGCCTTCCTCTTTGCTCTCCTTCCGCCCGCCCTGCCAGCCGATTGTGTGTCAAGGCCGGATCAGGACGCGGATCCCCGCGCCGGCTCTTCCCCCCGACGTTCTTCCAATAACGCGTAAAAGGGACTTGCTTCCACCAGCTTTCTCACGTAGGCCAGGCGTTCCTGGGGCGTCATACCCTCCATCTCTGCGGCGATCTGTTCTTGTATGCGCCGCTTCAGATCCATACTGTCCAGGTTCAATTCGTTAGTCAACTCCACTCTGTTCATTCTCTCGATCCTCTAGTATGCGAACGACGTCTGCCGGGGTCAGGACCACCATCAGGCCGTATCCGTTCGCCACGTTCACACCGTTAAAGCCGCGCACTTTGGTGGGATGCACGAGATGGCGAAAATTCCAGGACGCGATCACATCAGCACGCGCCAGAGTCGCCTGTGCCACATGCAGTGCATCGTCGGCAAATTTCGTCGTCACGACGCCTGCTGTCAGGTATGCCTCCTGCAATTCAACCGCCTCCTGGGTTGCTTCCAGCACTTCCGCACCGCCCTGAATCGTCTGGGCCAGTAGCACCTGCACCGGCTGCGGGGCGCGTGCAATCTCGGCAATCAGGATGTCCGATAGAAGCGCTTGTGCTTGGCCCTGCTGGATCGCCGCAAACAGCGCCTGTGACGGCTGCGAAAACTCTCGGTCAAAGCACCCACTAAAGACCGAGGTGTCCACATACACACGTAGCGGTTTCATTGTCAGACCCCCGCCTCAATCACCGTGGTTGTATCCACGCCGAAGACGTCGATGACCCTGACATCAGATCGGCTCTTCCCAGGATGTGAACCAGCATGAAGTGCTCGCAGTGTTCCAAAATTCGACCCCGTTTTGCGGTGTGATCTGCAAGCGATGACCCTGGTGCCGCAAGGTCTGGACGGCGGTGCGGACCACCAGATGCAGGGGGTGTGTGCGGTCCGCGAACCGCAAGAGGACATTCGTGTCCACGACGTACACCACCGGCAAGGGTGATCCTCGTAGATGCCGGCCCGACTCACCGCAGCATCAGAAAGTGATTGGCTCTCCGGAGGCAGGTTGGCCGCCACCTCGTTGATCAATTGAGCCGCGACCGTGTCCCACTCCTCATCCGCCACGGGCGCAGGAACTTGCTGCATCAATTCTTTGACGGTCGGGATGAGTGCCTCGGCTAAGAGTTGGCGGACTTGTGCCGTGTCGTGACGATAGAGGCTGCGCCGAAGTTCGGCCTCCATCTCCGGGGTCAGATCGAGCGTCACCGTCAGCGTCATGTGGCCCTCCTTCGTTAAGGAAGATGGTATGCTTTCCTCCCCTCGCCGTCAAAGAGCCCTCGAGTCTGCTGAGGAAGCTGCCATTCCGTCGTGGGCCAATTCCTCGCGTCCGGACCTACCAAACAAAAAGTGGACAAACCCCTCCACAATACAGAGGTTGCCCACCGATCCCCGCGTATTCTCTTTGAGGTCCCCACGGCAGCGGGCAGGGGTGCCTGACAGTGCACGTTGGAGGCCCGGATGCGTCGATCCGTTGCGTCGAATTGGACGGCGCGTCACGTTCGCGGCGTCACTCTACCACGCTACGCCGCAAACATCAATCCGCCCGGCGTCCCACCGCCGTTTCTTCAATCAACTCGCACGTTCGCGCTGGTCTGGATCCAAGCGAAGCCGTGCGCCGCACGCAGTCGAGGGTGGCAGCGAGGCAGGCCACGCTGCGGTCGTTGCTCCCGCTGGCGCGCTCGTAGTGGAGGGGCAAGGTGAACTGGGTCTCGAAGCTGCCGGCGGGCAGGTCGCTCTGGTCGTGGAGTTGGCGCGCGTAGGCTACCCACTCGTCGATCAACACGAGGCACGGGAAGCGGCGGATGGTCTCGTGGCTTAGCCCACCGGACCGGCCAGCGGCCTGCACCTCGTGCTCGGCGAAGGGGACCGGCCCGGCTCAGAGTAGTTCGAGCGCCTGGCCGACGCGTTCCTGATTGGTGATAGCCATGCCACTGGCTCCCTATCCCAAATGGACGATGTCCACGTCGCCCCAATGCTGTTTGAGATACTCCGCGACGAGCCGGCGGTGGCAGTGGTGCGGCTTATCCTCGCTGCACAGCAGACAACCATTCTCGATCATCTCTGGAAGTATAGTCTCCTCAATGCGCCGTTGTTTCATGAGCTCGAGGAATTCTGTCTCGTACGTCTTCCAGTCGCCACGCTTTTTCTTGTACTCGTCCAACATCTCCTGAGTCGGTGCCAGCTCGGGTAGATGGACATATTCCATCCCACAGATCTCCTTCAGGAAGTAGGCGAGATCATCTTTCTTCGCAAATCCAGCGAGTTGCGAGACGTTGTTCAGCCGGACATCTACGACACGTTGGGCGCCCGATCTGCGCAACAGCTCGAAAAAGCGGTGGGCGGACTTCTTGGTGAATCCGATCGTGTACACTTTCATGGCATTTCCCTTGGTGCTTCAGTTGGCAGCTTCTCGTCGACGTATGCCACTCGTTTCTCCTGCCGAGTCAGAGCCGCCGCGATCAATTCATCCCTCGTGAAAAACAGGTCTTGATGTGGCAGCCCGACGACGTCGAGCAATCTTTCCATCGTGGCCTCGTGTGATTCCAGACGACCGTCTGGCAGGATGTGCTCCACTACGACTCCGCGCTCTGTCAAGGCACGAGCCACCAGAAGGGTACGGTGACACTCTAGAGGTTCCTTCTCGGCACACATTAAGGCGACGCGGTAGTCGTTCGCGCCACGGATGACACGTTCGATGCCACTGCAGAACAAGTCCGTGCGTGCCAGACGCATGTATTGAACGCGCCCGTTGTCGTAGCACGATGGATCATCCGATCGCCCGCCGAGCTCGCGGCCCAGGAACACGTACCTGATGCCGTATGTCTTCAAGCTTTTCTCAAGTGCTTTCCGATTGAACTGGGGATTGAAGCGGCTGAAAGGCACCGACCGCACGTCGGCCAGTGCGGTCACGCCGTGCTGCTGCAACAGTGCCACGAATGTCTCCAGGGGGTGCGTAGAGTGCCCGATGGTGAGTACAGGATGTGTCGAGGCGTTCATAGTCTTGTTTCCCCGTCAGGTTGGATGATGGCGGCGATGAGCTTGTAGCAGGCATCGTTGTAGGGCTCGCTCAGGCTAATCGTCAGGAAGCTCTCGCCGATCTCGTAGTCCCCGTCCGGCCGCCTCAGATAGGCGCGCTCCCAAGTGGGGTCGGTCACCCAGAGCCGGTACTCGATCCCGTCATGCCAGAACTGCCCCTGCACGCGGCGCCTGGGGGTGCCAAAGGCTTCACCGGACGTGAACACGGATAGCATCAGGTGATCTACCTGCACGAGTCGCAACGAGCTTGTCAGCCGGGCAGCCAGGGCAAGCGGGATTTTGTCGTTGCACCCGTTATAGGTGCTGTGGCCATTGACCCAGAGCGGCGCGAAGGAATCGGCGAGGTCAGGCAGATGGCTCCAGGTCGCTCGGCCAACCTTCACCCAGTAGTGGCCAGGGTCCAGCAACCAGTTCTCCTGCTGATAGTCCCTCAGACGCGGATCAAGGAGCGGCACGGCGATGATGTCGAGCACGCGCACGATACTGCCGTCCTGGTACCGGCATTCGTGCTCCGAGACTTCTTCGTGCTCCCGGTCGCTCACCGGTCGAATCCAGCCGGGGGGCCGGTGTCTCGATAGTTCTTTGCCGGCGACGCAGCGGCCGCTGCGCTTGCGTGAGTTGGCGAGGCATACGATGCGTTTGATGATAGCCATGATTGTCTCCTCGGTCTACTCGAACAGTGCCGCCTGCTCGGCGCGCGGCGTGCCGCGCTCACGGGCGAGGCGGGCGATCTCGGGCCGGCTCTGGATGAGGCTGTTGTAGGCCAGTGTCTCCGCCACGCGCTTCTTGCGCGCAGACGGTCTAAAGACGGTAGGCCAACTCGCGAGCGATGTCGCCTCTGGCGACGAGGTCGGCCGCCGCGCTTTCGCCGTCGCCCTCCAGCAGGCGGGTAGTGGATGATCTCCGGCTCGACTTCAAGAGGCCGGCCGGCTCGAGGCCGGCCACGCTGGTGTTCCTGGCCTTGTTGAGCGTCTCGGCCACGCCGAAAGGGCCGGCGTTAAAACTGACCTGCTCGAACCACGCCAGCGTCCAGCGGCTATCGGCGTCGAAGTCGCCCTCCTG
>DOUV01000533.1:4331-4535 GCA_003520455.1 Chloroflexota bacterium
CCTCGTCGAGGATCTGGTTGATGAGCGCGAGCGCCTCGCGCATGCTCATCGGGGTGCCCTGGGTGTCGAGCACGCTGGCGGAGTGGGTGACGACCGCCATGCCCGGGCCGAGGGCCACCTGCGCCAGGTCCACCGGCGTGCTGTCTGGGAGCGCGATCGAGACGGTTGTGGCTTGCGGGCGGGACGCCCGCGCTCCCGGGGTCT
>DOUV01000353.1:0-4399 GCA_003520455.1 Chloroflexota bacterium
TCAACGAAGCCTTCGCCAGCGTCGTGCTGGCCTGGCAACTCGAGCTGGGCGTGCCTCTCGAGCGAGTCAACGTCAACGGCGGCGCGATCGCCCTCGGCCACCCACTTGGCGCCAGCGGGACGCGTTTGATGGCTACCTTGCTGCACGAACTCGAGCGAACCGGCGGTCGTTATGGCCTGCAGACGATGTGCATCGGCCACGGAATGGCGACGGCGACCATCATCGAGCGACTCGATCCCGCCCGCTGATGCAAAAGGCGGCTGGGAAATTCATCGCCGGTGGTTCGAGAGGCGCTGAACGTCTGGATTGGGGTAGGACGAAACACAGATAAGGAGGAGGTTTTCTGATGGCTGAACCCGTTGCGTACCGCTCGCACGTTCGTATCGAGCGAGTGAAAGGCCCGCTCCGCCGGGCGTATCTACCGGCGCAGGCCGAACCGGTTTTGTTCGGAGTGCACTCCGAAATCGCCGAGCATTACGGGGTAAGTCCGGACGTTCACGAACCCCATGCAACGACGCTTGATTATCTGATTGGCGCCGCAGCCGGCTGACTGACCGGCACCTTTGGGGGCGCGCTGGAAGCGCGCGGAATTCCGGCCGGTGAGGGCTATCTGACCTCCGAGGCAGTCGGCGAGGTAGAAACCGAGGGTCACGTGTTGGTGGTGCGGCGGATCCACGTCACCTACCATCTGCGTGTGGCACAGGACAAACGCGAGACGGCGGAGCGCGTCCACGGCTTCCACGCCGATCACTGTCCGGTGGCCCGCACGATCCGCAATTGCGTGGACATCACAACCCAGCTTGAGATGGAGCCCCTCGAAGAAACCGGCGAAGGCACGGCCTGATTCTGCCTCTGCCAAAGCGCAGGCGATCGAGTGACCGCGGGCGATATTGGTGCCGGCGAGGGCCATCCCGATCGAGTGAAGATCGGTTTTGCGCCGGGCGCTCTCGCCTCCGAAGATGGCGTATCTGACTTTCTGCAAAAGTGGCGCGTACGCGCCACTTTTGCAGAAACATCAACACGTCATCCCCCGAACGTCTTCGAGAATCGAAAGGCGAAGGCGGACGCTGCCTTCTCGGAGCGTCCGCCTTTGCCTTCTATCCCGGGCTGTCCCGGCTACCGCAGATCACTCCCTCTCGGGAAGTGATCGGCCCACCGGTGCAGGCGACCCACTGCGGTCCGGAGAGAACCAAGGCTCGTGGCCGCGCTGCCGCTGGCAGCGGGCGCCTGCAAATACTCCGCCGCCGCCCGGCCGGCGTGGAGAAACGCCTTGACCCCCCCGGCGAGCCGCAGCACCGGCGCCGTCAGTTCGGGCCGCACATCAGAAGGCATCAAACAGACCAGATTCTCGAGGCTCTGGCCAAAGTGCGAATCGGGCAGCCCCCAGACCAGATCATACAGGTCAAAAGCGAGGGGGCCGCACGCACCCAAGCCCCAGTCCACCGCCCGAACCTGGATGGCGATCTCCCCAACCGCCCGGAGGTGGTCCGGTTCCAGATCCCCATGAATGAATCGGCGGCAAACGGGCTGAAGCCGCTGAGCGATGATGGCGCGCCCTGCGAAGAGCGTCGCCAGCAGACGAAATTCATCCGCCTCGATGAAGCCCGGCGTCGCGGCCTGCAAGGCGCGAATGGTAGCCCACGCCGTCTCGAACTCTCGCACCAGGGTCGTGCGCCGGTACCAATCGGTCCAGGTCGTCGTCAGTGGATCAGGGACGGCCAGGCGCGCGATTCGGCTGAGCCACTCGACGACGGCGTCGGCCACGCGGGGCTGTTTCGGCCAGTCCACCGGTAAGCCGCAATCGCCCACATCCTCCAACAGCAACACCTTGAGTCGAGCACTCAGCGGGAGTTCCTGATAAAGGCGAGGTGCCAGACGCCCGCGCGACATCAGCCAGCGCAGCAGATGGGACTCGCGGTCGTCTACGAGCACCACCTTGGCCACAAGACTCAGCACGCCCGCCACCCAGGGCGCTTCGAGACGCACGCGCCAGAGGCCCAGCCCCGTCCGGCCACCGGGTAGCGGTACAAACGCGCACGGCGTGAGCGGCTGCCCAACCGCACGCGCCACGATTCGTGCAACAGTTGGCAGCGAAGCAGCTTCCGGCCCGGGAAGCACAGTGCTCATCGCCCCGCCCACTCCGTGCGGGGCGATTGAAGTTTCATACAGCGACATCGGAGTCTCACTTTCGTCGCAAATGGCCCGCCGTGGAGATGATGTGAGATGCTGGAAGGGTTCAGACTCCCAGGGGCAACTCAGTCTCGCACAAGGTTTTCTTACAAACGCCCTTATTGGAATATGGTGCGCCGGGACCGAGGTAGAGGTGCGACGCACTTCGGAAAGTACGTCGCACCTGACCACGCACGTGACTGCAATGCGAGCGGTTACAAGACGCAGCATTCGAATGGAAGCGTCGAGAACGGACGGGGTTAGTGGAGCAGACGTGGCTCCCGGAGGATTGAGAGATCGATCGGCTGGCCGCAGTGATGCGAGAGAGGTGCAGCGTAGTGGTAACTTTTACTGTATGATTGCCAGCCTCGGAAGTCAAGTCCCCGTTAGGGTACCATCCGGCTTTCGTGAAACTAAGGGCCCGGCGGGTCATCGAAATCGGTGAAGGGACGGCAGGCACGTCAGCACATCAGCTTCAGCCACCGGCGTCGTGCTTTTCGCGCTCGTGCCCACCTCTGCAACCACGACATCCGGTTCCCCACCCGGGCGGATGCCGTCCGCCCGCCAACAGACCTTCGCCCCCAGCATCCCTGAAGTCGTGGGAGACGCGTTCGACCTGAAAGCCCACCAACTCGCCAGCAGCACCCCATTCGCCCCATGACAGAGGGCTGCCTGGTTACGGCTCTTCCTTTTCTCGGCCTGTTTGTTGAAGACACAGTTTAAGCACGAGGTGGACTCGCTCCAAAAGTGATGATGGTCCAGAATTTGCTGGATCATTGGCACCTTACTGTGTCCCCATGTCGCCGTACGTCGTACGTGCGAGAGAAAAGGAGAAACCCTATGAGTATGACGCGCTGGGATCCATTTGGTGAGATGGTCAGCCTGCGAGATGCTATGGACCGCCTCTTCGAAGAGAGCTTTACGCCCCTCGTCAGGCGGGGAGAGATGACGAGAGCTTTCCCTATTGACATGTACGAAAAGGATGACAACATCATTGTCGAGGCCGACATGCCTGGCGTGAAGCCCCAGGATGTGGACGTTCAAGTCCAGGGTGACCAGCTCGTGATCAACGCTCAATCCCACCACGAGGAGGAGAAAGAGCAACAACAGTACTATCGCCGCGAACGGACGATGCGTCGCTATACCCGCGTAGTCACCCTACCGACCACCGTCAAAGCGGACCAGGCTGAGGCGATGTTCGACAACGGCACGCTCCGGATTCGACTGCCCAAGAGCGAGGAAGCCCGCGCCCGCCGCATTGAGGTGAAGGGCCAACAAGGCGCGATGGAGGGTCAGGCGCGCCACGTTCAGATCGAGGGCCAACAGCAGCAATCGCAACAGCAAAAGCAAGGCCAACAGCGTTCCCCGTGAGCCCGGCATCGCAGCAGAGGAGCGCGCCCTCGCGGGAAGGGTGCGCTCTTTTTGCGGCAAGCTCCTCGGATGGCCACCACGGCGGCACGAAGTCGCGGAAGCAGGATTAAGGAATGGTGCCATCCTGCGTGTTCCCTCGTTCGGATCAAAAGCGGCGGGGGGGGACCGATGAAGAAGTCGCCCCGGCCGGGGTGGCGCCGCCAGAACTGTAGTCCTGGAGCACAATGACAATAGTCCTGCCGCCGTTTGCGTTCTGTGCGGTGTATCACAGCCGCAAAGGCTGGTTCAATAGGAAATGTGTCCCCCTCAAGCTGTTTCCTCACTCCCGAAAGGTACGCCCAACGCAAGCGTCCGCCACAGGCGCTCGCTCCTGGATTCTTGCCCGCCAACTCCTGTTTATTTGACGTGGGCAGCTCGAGACTCGTAGGAGAGCACGCGTTGCAACCGGTCCAAACTGTTGAGGGGCGAGTCGTGGACCAGCAGGCTATCGTGGAAGAGGACATCCCCTCTGACCCGGTTCTATCGAGCCGGAGGGAAGCGATTTCCAGTTTGACAAATGCCCGGAGCAGCAGGAAGATTCCTGCCTGCTGGAATCAAGGTGTTCAGGGTAGACAAGGACCGTGTTCTTGTCTACGCGAGAGACGCGGTCCCAAGCGATCGGAACACTCATCCGGGCGTGAGACCAGCCATATCGAGGTGCCTCGACGGCAGAGCTGAATGGCTCACCTGGCTGGGGCGCGCATTGAGCCACCAAGACGGCATTAAGTTGCTCCAGTTCAACCCCAGCAATGCCGGTCTCCATCGTCACCCTCATGGCCCTCCCCACGCTGTCGGGGCGGGTTTTGCCTGATGCGTCGCC
>DOUV01000353.1:4476-4651 GCA_003520455.1 Chloroflexota bacterium
GACAGTTTCTCCGCAACCCGCCCCGGCAATGTTCCTCCCTTGACAACGACGCCGATGCGCTTCATCCGCCCAGAGCGCGTCCGCGCCGTGGGGCGCGCCCACGGGACCATCGAGAATCCCCTCCACGGGCGCTGCGCCGGCAGCGGAGGCGAGGACGCCTCCCGCCCCCGCCCCG